>NZ_JAYFEQ010000395.1:0-232 GCF_055795085.1 Phormidium sp. CCY1219
TGTTCTGGTATCCGGTGGAGGGGAACAATAAACTGGCGCAAGCACCGGATACAATGGTAGTGTTTGGCCGCCCGAAATGCGATCGCGGATCTTATCAGCAGTGGTTAGAAGACAACATCGCCCCGCAAGTGGTGTTTGAAATCTTATCTCCCGGGAACCGACTGAAAGAGATGAGCAAAAAACTGTTGTTCTACAATCGCTATGGCGTGGAAGAATATTATATCTACGACCC
>NZ_JAYFEQ010000396.1:0-62013 GCF_055795085.1 Phormidium sp. CCY1219
ATAAGAACCGGAAATCCCGAGTATTTGTGCTGCTTGAGTAGATCCTACTAGTATCATTGAAATGAACCATTGCGATAGGGTTGTGTTTCAATATATAGCAGTGTTTAGCGAATTGGTCTAGTCCCCAGACACAAATCTTTACATTAGCAGCGCCCCCAACCTCCCCTGAGTAGAATTACTCAGTCCAGAGGGGCTTTGGGAAAAGAGATTAGATAGAGCAGGTCTGTTTCTCGATTTGGTACGCAACCGAAGAGTCCCAACCGTGAGGTGTACCTCCGAGGAGAAAAATTATCTACCTCACCAATATGAGAACCGCTATAAATGACGCCGGGGGTTTGACAGACTATTTCTGAGCTAAATAAAAAAGCAGGAACTTGTCATGTTTGCCTGGACTCACTCCAAGCAAATGCCCCGTATCGATTTTCGGAAACCGTAACAAACAGAAAGTTCGTTGCCTCTACGCCTTTAGAAAGGTGTAACTGTTACTTCAAAATGTATCTTTTAATCTACGCCTTTAGGAAGAGGAAACTTTCCTTGACCTTTAGTTAATCTGGTTTTTGGTGAGTGAAAACAAGAGGGGTTGCGATATCCGGTGCATTGAAACCCAGTGAATTTGCCGCATATCCCGGCGTGAAGAAAGCCAAAAGCGGACAAGCAGCCTTCAAAACCAAACTTACGAAATGGTAGACGAGCAGATGAGCGATTGATGCCAGCCAAAAAGGAGTTTTATGAAAGCAACCGCAGAGCAAACTCGTCCCCGATTTTTTATTCCCACTCACTCATTTTAATCCAGGAGGGTACTATGCCAGAACAAGCCTATTTACACGGCAGAATTGCTGCGCCCGATCCAAAAGAACCAAAGGGACAACCCCGCGCCCTAGCGGCAATTCCAACACCCGAGAGAAAGACCCGGTTTGATAATTTATTTGAATTGCCAGTTTTCGACCCTCCCGGTGAAAAACTGATTGACTTGGGGGCGAGTATGAAAGGAGATCCAGAGGATAATCAGCAAATTCCTTCTGGATATACCTTCGTTGCTTTGTTCGTAGACCACGACATCACCTTCGACCCCATCCCCGAATTCGATCTAGAAATTTTCAAACAAGTTCAAATCCAGTCGGGGGAAGAAAAAGAGCCGTTGAACTTTCGCACCCCGCGCATCGATATGGACAGCGTTTACGGTCGCGGCCCGAATGTCGATCGCTATCTCTACGATCGCAAAGGAGATAAGCGCAAGCTGTTAATCGGCGGAACAGAAGAACACCCAATTGACGTACCGCGCAATCACCAAAATACCGCCATCATTGGCGACCCAAGAAATGACGAAAACCTGATTATCTCCCAACTTTACCTGACTTTTCTGAAATTCCACAATGCCATTGTCGATTACGTTGACCAGGGGAAAGTGGAAGATGAAAGCATCTTTGAAAATGGAGCGGATACCGATGCCTTTGAAAAAGCGCGTCAGCTTGCCATTTGGCACTATCAGTGGATAGTGCGCTACGATTTGCTCCCGCGCATTGTGGATCCGGAAATCATTGAGGATATTGTCAAAAATGGGCGGAAACTTTACCGTCCTGAAAAGGAAGACACAGAGCCTTACATTCCCCATGAATTTGCCGTAGCCGCCTACCGATTTGGCCACAGTCAAGTGCGGACGCACTACGAAATCAACGAGAGTCTTGGTAAATCGGTCAGACTCTTTGAATTGTTCCGAGGCGATCGCGTCACCGAAGAGCGCGCCATTGATTGGCCGAAGTTTTTCGAGATAGATGGTTCGCAACCGCAGTACAGCCAAAAAATTGACACCAAGATTACCGAAGCCCTACACGACTTGCCCTTCATCAATCCCAAAGAAAACCAAGATCCAGATTTGGTAGATGAACTGGAAAAGAAAAATAAACTCCATAAGCTGACAGATTTAGCAGTGCGAAATCTGTTAAGAGGCGTAGACCTCGGACTCCCCTCCGGAGAGGACGTGGTGCGAACCATGCAAGAGAACGGCATTGATGTAGAGCTGAAAGCATTTGCCAAACACTTGGATTTAGAAAAAACCCCGCTTTGGTACTATATTCTGAAAGAATCAGAAGTAGAAGAAAACGGTCGCTGCTTGGGGAAAGTCGGCGGTCGAATTGTGGGCGAAGTGTTAATCGGCTTGCTAGAGCTCGATCCTTTTTCGCCGTTTTATACGAAAGCCAATCAGAATGTAAAAAATTGGAAACCCAGCCTACCTGCTGACCGAGAAGGCGACTTTAATGCAGTGGATCTGATTAAATTTGCTGGCGTGCGATTGTTGTTACTCACCGAGCCATATTTGACCGGTTCAGACGTGCGCCGCATCCAGGAAAAATTGAACGCGCTGTCGTATATCGACATTCGAGTTGATGGCATTTACGGCCCGAAAACCCGGGATACAGTGTTGGAATTTCAGAAACAGAACAATCTGAATGCTGTAGATGGGATTGTCGGTCCAGAAACTCGGGGAGCCTTGGGATTGTTAAGTCGATAATTCAGTTCGCAAGTCGCTAATGGGGTGGGTATTGGCCACTCCATTCTACATGAAATAGAGCCTTCGGGGATTTGTACTGATGCAGGTTGAGGTCAGTTCAGGTGAAGTAGCAGAAAAAATAGAGAGGTTTCAGGAAAAGCGATCGCTGGACTAACCCCCGTTTTTTGTTTTTTCAAAAAATTAAAACTATCAGTAATAAATTTTAAGACAAGGCCATTTCTGCAACTTTTGATAGAGGACATAAAGTTCTTAATGGATTAATCTAATTAATGGTTACATTAAACCAGCGATATCGCTAGACTGGGTGTATTGAATTGAGAAATAAGAACAAGTCTCAGATGAAGAAATTCGCGAATATATCTGAGAAAACAGAAGCTAGTAGTAGGAGCCTATTTAATGATAGATGTATTTGAACCACAGTTGCGTTTGATGAAAGATAGTGAAGGAAATTTCGTCCTTCAGGCAACGACGCTGACACCGAATAGTTGTCATGTTGCGGGAGAAACCGAGGTTATGCCACCTCGACCACCGTATGAACCCAATCCTCCCGGGGGTGGAGTGAGTCCTCTACCTGGCCCCCGAGTCATGGAAGTAAAATTGCATATTAAGGAGACTGAGAGCGATATCTGTCTTCCCTATATAAAACCTGTTCATCACCGGGTACAACTTGACCCTCCCGAACAGACGACCAGCATTCAGGCGATCGTGGTGGTGAAAGGAGAGAAAGTCAAGGAGAAATCATTTCCAGTCGATCCCTCAGACGAAACACCAGAAGAACCAGGTTCTATCGTGGGAACAGAAGACTTTCAGGCATTTCTCGATTTGATGCCTGTCGGTGAACCCACCCTGCGGGTACAAGGGAATGTTGTATTGCCCGATCCGGGTTATCGGACAAAGCTTGTCAAGGCGGAAAATGCGGAACGAGGTAACACTTTTGTCTTGAATCTGGAAGTCGAGCATCTTGATGGGATTTTCCCACAGGTTGTGACCACGCGATCTGTGGAATACGAGCAGTCGGGTTCAGATCTGAAGCAGTTCGATCGCGTGAAGATTTTGTTGCCCAGCGACAAGACTCTGACACTCAACATTCGGGAAGTGCAATAGGAATTGAACAGTGGGTAAAATTACCACCCAATATGCGGTGTTGGCGTAATGAAGGAATTTAGAGGAATGGCTACAGCCAAAATCGATTAAGGTCAAAAAACGTACTTCAAAAAAATCATGCCGAACAATATAGATAGCGTTTCTCATATTGGTGTGGTAAAGATTTTCTCTGGATTCAGTGCATTTGCGGTTGGGACAGATGAGAGTTGCCTACCACATTAGTTTGAAATCCGCTATAGCGGTTTTCATATTGATGAAGTAAAAAAAATTTGTCTGGATTCCCGCCTGCGCGGGAATGACAGATTGGGCGGCGTATCCCATCAATTTGAGACCTGCTATAGCATTCTCCTTTTGGAAGTAAAAACTAGCAGAGCGGGTGAAAGTATTGTTCGCCAGGTTATAACTCCTTGTGATGTTGAATGCCACGAGTTAAGGTTCGATTTTACACAGTTGAACAATATTTATATCTTTGGTGCGATATTGTGAGCCTATTTTGCTTCCAAAATAGAAGCTTAGCATGATGTTTTTGCACATAATTACTGGCTTTTTAAGCAACGGTGAACAGTCGGGATAACAGATAATTTAGTATGAGGAAACAAAACAGATGACTAATGTAGTAATAAATGGCGGGGGCGGAGGCGGTTCCAGTAGTTATCAAGGCTCATTAACAATTTGGATCGCCGCATATATTCCACAAGCAAGAGTGATTTTTTCACCTCCTCCTAATGGACTTGCTTTTGCCGGAGACGATCGTGGACCTTCTGGTGGTAATGGTGGTTCTTCAAAGGTATGGGGGTACGCTAAGTTTAATGTTGAGAGCAATGGAACAGTTAGCAGACAGGAGCAAAAATCAGGGGTTGGGGTAACAACACTTCTTTACAAGAGCTTGCCGTTCATTGGAGATTGGGAGCCTAAAAAAAGTTGGTGTCCCGATGATGAGCCAAAGCTAAGTGCGAGTACATTTGGGAATAAAGCTTCTATTAGTATGTCAGCGGACATTCCAAACGGACTTCTAGACCACGTGTCTCCAGACGAACTCCCTGATGAAGTAGAAGATGAGTTTAGCGATCTTTCAATTACTTACGACCTTAACATTGAAGTGGAACTTGATGGCAATGAAATCATAGCGTCGGTAACAGGTACACATAACAAATATCCGGCTTACGAAGTTTACGTTGGGGATTACCTTGTTTATGAGTTTGATGACACAGAGGGTTTTGGTGGTATAGAACCTGGTGTTATTAGACTAGCTAGAGGCTTGAGAACAGAAAAGAAAGCTGACACTAGAAACCGTAAAAGTGCCAATAACTTTGCTCCTAGTGTATTCGTTCAGGTTCCAGATGAGTGTCGCTAAAAATCATTTGAAGAGGGTGCCAAACAATTTGGTCTAGCTGAAAAGCAAATACAGTAGTAGTAGGGTGGGCATTGCCCACCTTCCTTGCGGGAATAGAAGCATACACTTTCTACTAATATAAATATTTTCTTAACTGTTATTGTTCCCTAAACATATAATTGCTTTGGCTTATACGGCAGCTTTCATATCAGTACAAAATTGAAGCAAAAAAGCACAATATGATGTGGCTGGATTAACTGAAAAAACGCGATTGGCTTTCAAACAGCAAAGCGCTGGCGATCGCGTTAGTGTCAAACACATAGCGAGTCTTACTGTTCATGCAAAATTGAGTCCCATATTTCTGGGGTCAAACCTCCCTGTTGTGCTTTGTGGCTAATCTAGCTCATCACGTCTTCCAGGGGTCGTTTTTGGCGAGTGGCTTCAGTCCGTTTTAGACTGAGCAATCCCTCTAATTTCCGCCGCTGTTCTTCTGAAACTGTTTCAAATATTCGGGCAACTTGGGAATTAACGCGAATGGGAATGGGTTTGGGTTCCATCAGAATTGGTTGTAATTTTATGTTATTCTAGCATCTGAGTAGGGTTGGCAGTGCCCACCCTACTACGACTTATCACTCTGCCCTAAATTCATAAATCGGTGTTTCGATAACTCGCTTGGGTGGTTCGGGTTGCCAAATGATGTGTTGAATTCGTTCTACTGTCTCCGGAGAAAAGAACGATTCCCCGGTTTCTTCACAAACTCTTGCGGGGACATTTTCAATCATCAAAAACTTGCCATTGACTTTTACCGTGTAAGTCACCTTTTTTTCGATAAAGCTCTCCCGGGGTAAATCTTTATTATTCATCTCACAGTAGCAATAGCTGTAGGGTGGGCAATTCGTTGCCCACCCTACCCGTGACTAAAAACAATAGTAAGGTGGGCGGTGCCCACCCTACTATTATACCCTAGCTGCCACTGATGCGGGCAACGTCGCGGGCATTTTGTTCGAACGCCGCGTCTAGGGCTTCATCGCCGCTCAAACCGGAAGCCAAAGCACTTTCCAATGCTTGTAGCACGCGCTTGTAATCCCGGGGAATCACCTTAACGAACTTCGGCACCATGTTTTCCCAGTTGTCTAGCACCTTCGCCGCCTTCTGACTCTTCGTATAATCGGCGTGATTTTGAATCATCTGACGAATCAGGGCAATCTCTTCCGGGTCTTCTAACCCTTCGATATCCGACATCTGGGTATTGCAGCGGGTGGCGAAATCGCCTGCTTCGTCGAGGACATAGGCGATACCGCCACTCATGCCCGCCGCGAAATTGCGACCCGTCGGACCAATCACCACTACTTTACCGCCGGTCATGTACTCGCAAGCGTGATCGCCTACGGCTTCCACTACGGCATTGATGCCGGAATTGCGGACGCAGAAGCGTTCCCCAGCGACGCCGGAAATGTATGCTTCGCCACTGGTTGCGCCATAGAAAGCCACATTACCGATGATAATATTTTCCTCGGGAACGAAGGTAGAACTTGCCGGGGGATAGACGATAATCTTCCCGCCGCTTAATCCTTTGCCGATATAATCGTTGGCATCGCCTTCCAGTTCCAGGGTGACGCCTTTGGGGACGAATGCGCCAAAACTCTGGCCGGCACTTCCTCGGAAATGCAGGTGGACCGTATCTTCGGGCAATCCATACCAGTGACGCTTGGTGATTTCGTTACCGAGAATCGTACCCACCACGCGGTTAGTATTCTGAATCGGTAAACTTGCTTTCACCTTTTCGCCATTTTCGATCGCCGGTTTGCACAGATCCAGCAAAGTGGTCATATCCAGGGATTTATCCAACCCGTGGTCTTGCGGGATTTGGCAATAGCGGCCCACTTCTGGCGGGACTTCCGGTTGATAAAGAATCTTCGAGAGGTCGAGACCTTTTGCCTTCCAGTGGTCGATCGCCTGTGTCGCTTCCAACACATCAGTGCGGCCCACCATTTCATCCAACGTCCGGAACCCTAACTCGGCCATAATTTCGCGCACTTCTTGAGCGATGAAGCGCATAAAATTCACCGTATGGTCCGGATTGCCGAGGAAATTCTGACGCAAGACCGGATTTTGGGTAGCAATACCTGCCGGACAGGTATTCTTGTGGCAGACGCGCATCATAATGCAGCCCAAAGTCACCAACGGCGCAGTGGAAAAGCCGAATTCTTCCGCACCTAACAAGGCGGCGATCGCCACATCGCGGCCCGTCTTCATCTGCCCGTCAGTTTCCACCACGATTCGAGACCGCAGGTCGTTCAACACCAGAGTTTGATGAGTCTCCGCCAATCCCAACTCCCAGGGCAAACCGGCATGTTTGATAGAAGTTTGCGGCGAGGCACCGGTACCGCCATCGAACCCAGAAATCAGTACCACATCGGCGTGCGCTTTGGCAACCCCGGCGGCGATGGTACCGACCCCGACTTCGGACACCAACTTCACATTAATCCGGGCCTCGCGGTTGGCATTCTTCAAGTCGTGAATCAATTCGGCCAAATCTTCGATGGAATAGATATCGTGGTGAGGCGGGGGAGAAATCAAGCCCACGCCGGGGGTGGAGTGACGCACTTTAGCAATCCAGGGATACACCTTGCGTCCGGGTAACTGTCCGCCTTCACCGGGTTTTGCCCCTTGCGCCATTTTGATTTGAATTTCTTTCGCTTGGGACAGATACAGACTGGTAACGCCAAAGCGGCCCGACGCCACCTGTTTGATGGCACTATTTTTAGAGTCGCCGCGTTCGTTGGTCCAGGTATAGCGTTCTGGGTCTTCGCCGCCTTCTCCGGTGTTGGACTTGCCGCCGATACGGTTCATGGCGATCGCCAGGGATTCGTGGGCTTCTTTGGAAATCGACCCATAACTCATCGCCCCGGTTTTGAACCGCTTGGTAATATTTTCGATGGGTTCCACTTCTTCCAAGGGAACCGGATCCCGTTGCTTAAATTTGAGCAATCCGCGCAGGGTAAACCACTTCTCGTTTTGCTCGTTAATTTGACGGGCGTAGGTTTTGTATAAATCGTAACTGCCTTCGCGGACTGCTTTTTGCAGGGCGTGGATAGTTTCCGGGGCGAATAAATGCCGTTCTCCATCTTTGCGCCACTGATATTCGCCGCCCACATCTAGGGTGTGACCGTTGGCGGGGCGATCGGGGAAGGCGTGGGCGTGGCGCAAGATAGCTTCGGTGGCGATGGTTTCCAGGTTTGCCCCTTGGATGCGAGAAGCAGTCCAGGTAAAGTATTTATTGATGAGAGACTCATCGAGTCCGATCGCCTCGAAAATCTGCGCGCCGCGATAGCTTTGAATGGTGGAAATGCCAATTTTGGAGGCAATTTTAATCACGCCTTTGGTCACCGCTTTCATGTAGTTCTTGCAAGCGGTTTTGTAGTCGATATCCTCTAGGGACCCGCTGCGAATCATGTCGTCGATGGTCTCGAAGGCGAGATAGGGGTTGATGGCGCAGCATCCGTATCCGATGAGTACGGCGAAGTGATGGACTTCCCGAGGTTCGCCGGATTCGAGGACGAGACCGACTTGGGTGCGCTGACGGGCGCGAATCAGGTGGTGGTGCAGACCAGCAACGGCTAACAACGCGGGGATGGGGGCGTTGTCTTTGTTGATGTTGCGATCGCTCAGGATAATGATATTCACCCCTTCCGAGATTGCCTTGCTGGCGGTTTGGCAAATCTCTTCCATCACGCTTTCGAGACCCTTGACTCCTTGTTTCGGGTCGAAGACGATATCCAGGGTGATGGATTTAAAATCCCCTTGGTTAACGGATTTGAGTTTGGCCAGTTCTTCGTTGGTCAAAACCGGGGTTTTCAGTTCGATCAGATGACAGCTTTCCGGTTCTGGTTTGAGCAAGTTGCGTTCCGAACCCAGGGTGGTTTCCGGGGAGGTGATGATTTCTTCGCGGATGGAGTCGATGGGCGGGTTGGTGACTTGGGCGAAGAGTTGCTGGAAGTAGTCGTAAAGCAGTTTGGGGCGATCGCTCAGGACCGCGAGGGGAGTATCTGCCCCCATCGATCCGATCGCCTCTACGCCGTTGAGGGCCATCGGGCTGAGCAACAGGCGCAGTTCCTCGAAGCTGTACCCGAAGGCGGTTTGACGTTGGGTGAGGGGCATCGGGTCGAATTCTTGCCAGGTGGGGGCTTCTTTGAGCTGGTCGAGTCCGATGAGATGTTTGTCCAACCACTCGCTGTAGGGATGTTCGCAGACGATTTGCTGTTTGAGTTCTTCGTCGGCAATGATGCGCCCTTCGTCCATGTTAACCAGGAACATGCGACCGGGTTGCAGGCGACCTTTGAGGGCGACGCGATCGGGTTCTACGGGCAACACGCCGGCTTCGGAGGCCATAATCACTAGGTCGTCTTTGGTGACGGTGTAGCGCGAGGGGCGCAATCCGTTGCGGTCTAGCACTGCGCCGATGGTGGTTCCGTCGGTGAAGGCGATCGATGCCGGTCCGTCCCAGGGTTCCATGAGGCAAGAGTGATATTTGTAGAAGGCTTTTTTCTCTTCGCTCATGGACTCGTGGTTGGTCCAGGGTTCCGGAATCATCATCATTACCGCCTGGGGTAAGGACCGACCGGCAAGCACTAGCATTTCTAGGGCGTTGTCGAAGATGGCGGAGTCGCTTCCTTCTAGGTCGATGATGGGTTGGATTTTTTCGAGGTCTTCGCCGAACAGTTCGGACTGGAAGAGGGAGGCGCGGGCGTGCATCCAGTTGATGTTCCCGCGCAGGGTGTTGATTTCGCCGTTATGGGCGATGTAGTGATAGGGGTGCGATCGCTCCCAACTGGGGAAGGTGTTGGTGCTGAAGCGGGAGTGAACCAGGGCTAAGGCGCTTTCCATGTCCGGATCGTGCAGGTCGGGGTAGTATTGACCCAGTTGCACGGGCATCAGCATCCCTTTGTACACTAGGGTGCGACCGGAAAGGCTGCAGGCGTACCAGGCACTATCCAGTTGGCTTTTGTGGATTTCGATTTCGGCGCGCTTGCGGATGATGTAGAGTTTGCGCTCGAAGGCGGCGTCGTCTTCGATGTCTTGACTGCGTTGCAAGAAGACTTGCTGCACGAAGGGTTCCCCGGCTTTGGCGATGCTTCCTAACGGGCCGTTATTGGTGGGGACGGTCCGCCATCCCAGCACCGGTTGCCCTTCTTCGGCGGCAATTTTGCTGAAGATTTCTCTGCCTTTCTCGCGCAGTTCGGGGTCGCGGGAGCTGTAGATGGAGCCAACGCCATAATGTCCGGGGTCTGGGAGGTCGATGTTTTCGGCGGCGGCGACTTTTTTCAGGAATTTGTGCGGCACTTGCATTAACATGCCCGCGCCGTCGCCGGTGTTGGGTTCGCACCCGCAAGCTCCCCGGTGATCGAGGTTGAAGAGGATGGTAAGGGCTTGTTCTACGATGTCGTGGGATTTTTGCCCTTTCATGTGGACCACGAAACCGACACCGCAAGCGTCATGTTCGAATTGAGGGTCGTAAAGTCCTTGTTTTTGTGGCTGTTGGTGGTTATTCACGATTGTGCCCTTAAAAAAACTAACGTCATCTATATGCAGCCGCACGCTGACGGCTGAAATTTGGGGTGGCAAGACTGGCAAAAATAATATTTTGCTGGGTTTCTCCTTATGTGACCGACGCCACTGGGGAAGTTGTGAGGCGGTTTTTCTTTCTCACGCTTGCCCGCTCGGCTTGGCTCTGGAATGCCCTGGGTTGTGCCTGCATCTCGAGGGGGCTTGGTTCTGGGGCTGGCTAAACCTGCGGCGCGATCGCCTTTGCGCCACCCCAACCCAACCTGTGGCGCGGATAGGAATGACAAAACGCAATCGTGTCATCGGTTTGTCTGCTCTGTTCATGGGATAGATGCATTCTCTCGTTGATTCTATGAGTGACTACAACAGATTTGGCGCTCTGCTTCCGGTCCCAAGCCAAGGAAGTCGGCTCCCTCAGTGCATCCGGTACAGTGTAGGAATTAGTCTAACGAAATTCTCCGGCAGGATTCAACCTAATTGTGTAAATTTTTGTCAATGTTTGCCAACTTGCGATCGCCCCTGCTGCTGTTTGTTTTACATCCGTTAACACTTTCCTCCCCGGCGTTGAAATATTCCCGATCGCCTTCCTTTCGGCCTACTGACGCTTCAGCACCGTTTCTGAGGCGCGATCGCTTCCTCGGTCCCTCCCTGCCGTTCTCTTTCTAAATCTTAATAAAAATTTTATCCTCTGCGGGGGATTGTTACGAAAGTTATCGCTCCACCCCGGCCTGTTTTCCCGCTTAGCACAAAACTCAGCCAAACCCCCTGCTTAAATGTTAAATTAATCCGTAATTTTTTCGCTGATTTTCCCCCTCTGTGCTTCCCTAAATTCCGGGTCAATTCACCCTAATTTTGTCGCGGTTGCCGCAGCCCGATTTCCCGATGGCAAGCGGGTTTTGCTCGGGAGTCTCCCGCGCCGATAGATGACATCGATAAAGTGAATCGTTCCCAGGACAGCCGGGGGTAAACTCCCGGAAAGCTGCGGATTTCGGCAGCCGAAACGCGATCGTTCCATTACCAAGGGGCGATCGCCTGGCAATCCGGTGCAAGGTTCCTTCTTCGGTTGCCCTTCGAGTGGATCCAGCTTGGCGGCTACCCTCTGCCGCCCTGGGTAAAATTCTCCATCGATTCCCCGGTTGCCCGCAAAATTTTTCTGCCAAATTCCGAAAAATGTAACGCATTATGCAATTTTTTCCGGATTTTAGTACAATATGGCCTATATAGATCGACGGCAATCAGTCCGCCCGATAAGAGAGGTTAAATCATGTCTTCTAAAAACTCGACCACCCCGACTCTGACCACCCTAAAAGATGTGGACAAGGCTGTGAATCGCTACAAAACTAGCGAGATGAGCGAAAGCGAATTACTTTCTCTCTGGCAAGCGATTCGCGATGCTTCCCTCAACCTGGAATTTTCTACATCCACACCCGATGACGAGGTTCCCGGCGAAGATAGCTACTAAACCATTTCAGGGTATCGCCTCCCTTGCCAAGGGGAAACCGCACCGATAGCCGCTCGAAAGTGGGCTGCCGGTGCGGCTCAATTGTCGGTCGGAGCTTATTCTTTGTGTGAAAGCGGCGCTCGTTTTTTGCAGAGGTGCTTGAGGCGCACTGCGCCCTACATCCAGCACGGGGAGGCACGGAAACGTCACTCAAATGGCGAGGAGACGCTCCTACTGCCTAAGTGCATTTTAAACCTTATTTAAAATTGCAATATCGCCCTCGAACTCGTTCTCGGGATTGCCCTGGGAACGAGTTCAAATTCTGTTAAGTTATCGATAACCAATCCGTTAGCGACCTGTTAATTTGAGTATGGAAGAATTTAGCCTAACCTGTCCGATTCCGATTTCTGAATATCCGCATGTATTGCTGGCGCATGGTGGCGGTGGCAAATTGATGCATCAATTAATTGACAAGATGTTTTTGCCCGTGTTTGGCGACCCGAATGCGATCGCCCACGATTCGGCGGCCCTGACTTTGCCCGGAAATCGGATTGCGATGACCACCGATTCTTATGTGATTCGTCCGTTATTTTTTCCCGGGGGCGATATCGGGTCTTTGGCGGTTCACGGGACGATCAACGATTTGGCCATGAGTGGGGCACGTCCGCTTTATCTGAGTGCCGGGTTTATTTTAGAGGAAGGATTGCCCCTCGAAACCCTCTGGCGGGTGGTGCGATCGATGCAGGCGGCGGCGGAAAATGCCGGGGTGCAAATTATTACCGGGGATACGAAGGTGGTCGATCGCGGTAAGGGAGATGGCATTTTTATCAATACGGCAGGGGTGGGAATCCTGGAACACTCCCAGGCGATCGCCCCCCAATTCGTCCAACCCGGAGATCTGCTGCTGATTAATGGGGATTTGGGTCGTCACGGAATTGCAATTATGGCCATGCGCGAGGGTCTCGAATTCGAGACGACGATTGAAAGCGATTCCGCCGCGATCGCGGATCTGGTGATGCAACTACTCGACGCTGACATCGAAATCCACTGTCTGCGCGACTTGACGCGCGGCGGGTTAGCCAGTACCCTCAACGAAATCGCCACCGCCGCAAAGGTGACGATTGAAATCGACGAAACCGCCATTCCGATTCGCGAAGACGTGCAGGGGGCCTGCGAAATTTTGGGCTTCGATCCGCTTTATGTAGCCAATGAGGGCCGCTTTGTGGCATTCATCCCCTCGGAATACCGCGATCGCGCTTTGCAAATTATGGCTCAGCATCCCCTCGGCGCTGACGCCTGTCTCATCGGTCAGGTGACAGATAAAGGTCGCCCCTTGGTGACGATGCAAAGCAAAATCGGCGCAAGTCGCATCATTGATATGTTAAGCGGCGAACAACTCCCGCGCATTTGTTAGTCCTTGGTCATGTGGTAACAGGTCATTGGGCCTTGGTAACAGGTCATTGGGCGTTGGGCCTTGGTCATGGGGTAACAGGTCAAATGACAAAGGACAAATGACCTGTTACCCATGACACTGATGGGCGAGGTTGCGCCAAATATTGACTTTAGTTTTGCAACTTGTATGTTGTCAAAGCCCAGGGTTACTGTAGCTTAATTTTTCTACATATTTTGCCAGAGCAAGCTGGGGCAAATTCCGGGGGAATTCTATCGAAATTAAGTTAGGAAAGCTTTAAAAACGGCATCAATATTCAGAGTTTAGGCAGAGAATTTTTGCCTCTCGATAAAGGAGGATAGCCCTTTGCTGGTGGAACTTCGAGGCGATGGAAACCTCTAGCGCCCAGAAAGATGCGCCGGGTTCAATGGGCTTGATTTCTTAGTCTTTCTATGATAGCATGCAAAATCGGGTTTTTATAGAGCGGTTTCAGTTTCAATCTTAAAAAAAGATTACGAAAAACAATTTGGTCAGGTTCAATGTTTTATTGTTATGCTGAAGGAGTGAAGCAGAGGAGAGGGCGTCAGAAAAAACCTGTCAGAGTGAAAGCTCGGACAAACCGATAGAAGTGACCCAAGGCGATCGCCGTTTCGAGACGATAGACAATTTCCCGAAGTCAAATGTTGTAAGAAAAGAAAGGAGTAGTGACACGTTAGGGTCTCGGGAAGAAGGGGCGCTTCACAAGATGAAGTAACAGAGGAGAAAACGCAAAAACCACCCACCGCCTACCCACGGGAAAAGACAGAGAAAACAGAGATTTGCGATCGGGAGGAGTCCCGGTGCGGCAACCTCTTTGGGTAACAACGTTCCACAGAAGGACATAAGCCATGCAATCATCTGCCGTGAAAGGAAAAAAAGACAAAGCCGGACATCCCAGCGGGGACAAGCGCTTCAAAGTGCTAGACATCACCATGAAGCGCAATCAGTTTCGGCAAGACGCACTGATCGAGGTTTTGCACAAAGCCCAAGAAGCATTTGGATATTTAGAAGAAGACGTTTTGATGTATATCGCGCGGAAGCTGAAGTTGCCACTCAGCCGCGTATTTGGCGTCGCGACATTTTATCATTTATTTTCCCTCAAACCCAGTGGCGCGCATACCTGCATCGTTTGTCTGGGAACTGCCTGCTACGTGAAAGGCGGAGGGGAGGTGCTGGCGTCATTAGAAAAGAACTTAGGAATCGAACAAGGAGAGACCACGGAAGACGGACAGGTGTCCCTGATTACCGCCCGATGTATCGGTGCTTGCGGGATTGCCCCGGCGGTGGTGTATGACGGAACGGTGGCGGGCAAACAAGAGCCAGAGCAGGCAGTGGAGCGCATCACTGCCTGGACGAAGACAAAAGCGGAGTAAAGAGTTAGGAGTGAGAATAGCGCGAAGTGCGAAAGCTTCATTCTTGATTCTTAATTCTAAGAAGAGGTAAAAAACTATGGAATTAGTGGAACTGCGCGAGATTGGCGAACGGGAAAAAAGCAAACAAGGGAAGATCCGGGTACATTGCTGTACCTCCACCGGTTGCCAAGCAGCGAACTCCTTGGGAGTGCTAAAAAACTTGCAAACCGCCTGTAAAGAGAAAGGATTGGACAGCGATCGCATCCAAGTAGTGAGCGTGGGATGCATGGGATTTTGCGGTCGCGGGCCATTAGTGCAAGTGGAACCGGAAAACAAACTTTACGAACAAGTCACCCCAGAAGATGCCCCCAGCATTATCGACGCCTTAGAGGGCGGGACGAGTACGGCGATCGAAGGCAATAGCGAGCATCCATTTTTCGCGCGACAAGTGCGGATCGTGCGGGAAACCAGCGGCAAAATCGACCCCGATCGCATCGACGAATACATCGCCGTGGGCGGATACGAATCTCTATACAAAGCGGTCCACGATTTAACCCCGCAAGAGATACTCGATGAAGTCACCAAGAGCGGATTGCGCGGACGCGGGGGTGGCGGATATCCCACCGGGTTAAAATGGGCCACGGTGGCCAAAATGCCCGGACGGCAGAAATATCTCATCTGCAACGCCGACGAAGGAGATCCCGGGGCATTCATGGATCGCTCGGTATTGGAAAGCGACCCGCATCGGGTGCTAGAAGGAATGGCGATCGCCGCATATGCCGTAGGCGCATCGGAAGGATATATCTACGTCCGGGCCGAATATCCCCTGGCCATCCAACGCCTGCAAACCGCCATTAAACAAGCCAAACGCTACGGCATCCTGGGCAGTCAAATCTTCGACTCCCCGTTTGACTTCAAAATCGAGATCCGTATCGGGGCCGGTGCCTTCGTCTGCGGGGAAGAAACCGCCTTGATGCAGTCGATTGAAGGCGGACGCGGCAACCCCCGTCCTCGTCCGCCCTATCCCGCACAAGCGGGACTGTGGACCTGTCCCACGTTAATCAACAATGTAGAAACTTTCGCCAACATTCCCGCGATCGTTCGCGAGGGCGGCGAGTGGTACGCCAGCATCGGCACCGAAAACAGCAAAGGCACCAAAGTATTCGCCCTCACCGGCAAAATCCGCAACAACGGCCTGATCGAAGTGCCGATGGGGATTACCCTGCGCGAAATTGTCGAAGAAATGGGCGGTGGCGTTCCCGATGGGGAAGTGAAA
Source organism: Phormidium sp. CCY1219 (assembly GCF_055795085.1). NCBI lineage: Bacteria > Bacillati > Cyanobacteriota > Cyanophyceae > Oscillatoriales > Oscillatoriaceae > Phormidium > Phormidium sp. CCY1219. The sequence continues at coordinate 16,010 of NZ_JAYFEQ010000396.1, forward strand.
GCGGTTCAAACCGGCGGGCCGTCCGGTGGATGTATCCCGGCATCCATGTTAGATACCCCGGTGGGTTACGATTCCCTCATCAAAGCGGGTTCCATGATGGGATCCGGGGGCATGGTGGTGATGGATAAAGGCACCAGCATGGTAGAAGTGGCGCGCTTTTATATGGAATTCTGCCGGGGCGAATCCTGCGGCAAATGCATTCCCTGTCGCGCCGGTACCGTGCAGATGTATCAATTGCTGACCAAGATTATCAACAAACAAGCCACCCAGCGCGATTTGGAAAAACTGGAAGAACTGTGCGACATGGTGAAAAACACCAGTTTGTGCGGCCTGGGCATGACTGCACCGAACCCGGTGGTCAGTACCCTGCGCTATTTCCGCGAGGAGTATATGGCGCTTATCGATGGAGGTCCCGATCGCCAGGTGTCCGCGAGTCAGCAACCGGCAAAAATCGGCTAATCCCCGCTCGGGGCAATGCGACAATTGCCCCGCTGCAGATCTGTCCATGAGTGAGAGGAAAAGAGATGTCAGTCATCACGTTAAAAATTGATGGGGTTGATGTGGCGATCGAAGAAGGCGCAACGATCCTGCAAGCCGCAAAAGAATTGGGGGTGAGAATTCCTACCCTCTGCCATCTGGAAGGCGTGACCGATGTGGGCGCTTGTCGGTTGTGTTTGGTAGAAATCGAAGGTCTCAACAAACTGCTGCCCTCTTGCGTCACCCAAGCGGCTGAAGGAATGGTGGTGAATACCCACAGCGATCGCCTCCAGGAATATCGCAAGATGGTCGTGGAAATGCTATTTGCCGAAGGCAATCACGTCTGTGCGGTCTGCGTGGCAAACGGCAATTGCGAACTGCAAGACCTGGCGATCGAAGTGGGAATGGATCACAGCCGCTTCCCCTACCGCTTCCCCGAACGGGAAATGGATGTATCTCACGACCGCTACGGCATCGACCACAACCGCTGCGTCCTCTGCACCCGCTGCGTGCGCGTCTGCGACGAAATCGAAGGCGCTCACGTCTGGGATGTGGCCTATCGCGGGGCGGCGGCAAAAGTCGTCACCGGCTTAAATCAACCCTGGGGTGCGGTGGAAGCTTGCACCAGTTGCGGCAAATGCGTGGAAGCTTGCCCCACCGGTGCTATTTTCCGCAAAGGGTCTACCGTAGCCGAAATGACCCGCGATCGCGAAAAACTCGAATTTCTCGTCAACGCCCGCGAAAACCGAGAATGGACTCGCTAGGGAAACGCCAGAAGAATGAAGAATAAGCAATGACCTTTGCACAAAAAACCAATCACCCATGACAAAGGACAATTCTCCATTCTTCTTTCCCCCGACATTGATTAGGAGACGCAAAAATGAGTAAAATAAAATTGGCGACAATTTGGTTAGCCGGATGCTCTGGCTGTCACATGTCCTTTCTCGACTTAGACGAGTGGTTGCTCGAATTAGCCGAACATGTGGATGTGGTTTACAGTCCCGTGGGTTGCGACCTCAAAGATTATCCCGACGATGTGGATGTTTGCTTAGTCGAAGGTGCCGTCGCCAACGAGGAAAATTTAGAACTGATTCGCATTGCCAGAAAACGCACGAAATTCCTCGTTTCCTTCGGAGACTGCGCCGTTACCGCAAATGTTCCGGGAATGCGAAATATGCTCGGAAAAGCCGAACCCGTTCTGAAACGCTCTTATTTGGAATTAGGAGACGACTCACCGCAGTTACCCCATTTCCCCGGTATCGTCCCGGAATTGCTCGATCGCGTCCGTCCCGTCCATGAAGTCGTCGATGTAGACCTGTTTATGCCGGGATGTCCCCCAGACGCCGATCGCATCAAATCCACCTTAGAACCCATGCTCAAAGGCGAACAACCCGTCATGGAAGGGCGGGATATGATTAAGTTCGGGTAAAGGAAAAACTTGGTTTGGAGCTGGTCATTTGTGGGTTGTCCTTTGTCCTTTGTCCTTTGTCATTGGTCATTTGTCCTTTGTCCTTTGTCCTTTGTCCTTTGTGGGAGTACCAATGACCTGTTACCTGTTACCACATGACCAATGACCAATGACCTGTTACCACATGACCAATAATCAAATTTTCCTTTACTCTTATTCGGGAGAAAAACTATGTCTAAAACAGTTGTCATCGATCCAGTCACTCGTATTGAAGGGCACGCGAAAATTTCCGTGTATCTAGATGATGCCGGAGAAGTGGAAGACGCCCGCTTTCACGTAGTGGAATTTCGCGGATTTGAGAAATTCTGCGAAGGGAGACCCATGTGGGAAATGGCGGGAATTACGGCCAGAATTTGTGGAATTTGCCCCGTGTCTCATTTACTTGCTTCGGCGAAAACGGGGGATAAAATACAAGCGGTACAGATTCCGCCGGCAGGGGAAAAATTGCGCCGGATGATGAATTTGGGACAGATTACGCAGTCCCATGCCTTGAGTTTCTTTCACCTGAGCAGTCCCGATTTTCTGTTAGGATGGGATAGCGATCCGGCGAAGCGAAATGTGTTTGGATTAATTGCGGCGGATCCGGATTTAGCGCGCAGTGGAATTCGCTTGCGGCAATTTGGGCAAAAAGTCATCGAATTGTTAGGGGCGAAAAAAATTCACCCGGCGTGGGCGGTTCCCGGTGGGGTGAGAACGCCGCTAACCGAAGAAGGACGCAATTGGATTCGCGATCGCTTGCCCGAGTCGCGGCAAACCATCGACACCGCCTTGGGATTGTTCAAAGACCTACTCGATCGCTTTGAAACCGAAGTAAATACCTTCGGAGAATTCCCCTCCTTATTCATGGGATTAGTGGGCAAAGATGGAGTTTGGGAACATTACGGCGGTCATTTGCGCTTTACCGATAGCGAGGGCAATATTGTCGCCGACAATCTCAGCGAAGATGATTACGAAGAATATCTCGGCGAAGCAGTCGAACCCTGGTCTTATCTGAAATTCCCCTATTACAAACCGATGGGATATCCCGATGGGATTTATCGGGTCGGACCGTTAGCGCGCTTGAACATTTGCAGCAAAATGGGAACCCCGGCGGCGGATAAAGAACTGCAAGAATTTCGCGATCGCGCCGGGGGTGTTGCCACTTCTTCGTTCTACTATCACTATGCGCGATTAATCGAAATTCTCGCCGCCCTCGAACGCATCGAACAACTGGTGAACGATCCGGATGTGATATCGGAAAGAACCCGGGCGATCGCCGGCATCAATAACCTAGAAGGCATCGGCGTCAGCGAAGCGCCGCGCGGCACCTTATTCCACCATTATCAGGTAGACAAAAATGGGTTAATTAAAAAAGTTAACCTAATTATTGCCACGGGACAAAATAACCTGGCAATGAACAAAACCGTTACCCAAATTGCCAAACATTACATTCACGGAAACGAAATTCCCGAAGGGATGTTAAACCGAGTGGAAGCGGGGATTCGCGCCTTCGATCCTTGCTTGAGTTGTTCCACCCATGCGGCGGGTCAAATGCCTCTGCATATCGAATTAGTCGGCGCAGATGGTTCGCTTCTCAATCAAGTTTATCGGCACTAACGCATCTGTCGTTCCCGGTTTCCACCGGGAACGAAAAGGCAGACTCAGGAGAAAATGGAATGAGCAAAGAAAATCTATATTTGTGTATGGGGTCGGCATGTCATCAACTGGGGGTTTATGAAGTTTTACCGAAATTGCAAAGTTTAATTAAAGAACACGACCTAGAAGATAAAATCGAACTGAAGGGTTCGTTTTGTCTGGAAACCTGTAGCGTTGGCATTGTGATGAAGTTTCAAGATAATGTCTTCACCAAAATCAGTGCGGACAATATCGAAGAAAAGTTCACCGACGAGATTTTACCCAATATTCAAGAAGTAGTCAAGTAAGTTTTATGGTTCAGCAAAGCGAAAAAACGTTATGGGAACTTCTGTGGGAATATGACCCCAACGGATTAATCGTGGTGAATTCCGACATGACGATCGCCGTAGTCAATCCCGCCTTTTGTAAAATGTTTCAGGTCAACCGAGAAGAAATGGTGGGTCAAAACGCCGCCGATTTTTTCGGGGATGTTAGCGATTTGCAGCGCGTCTGGGAAAATAACGAGGTAATTCGCGGGAAAGAGAAAGAATTTCCCAGTCATAATTTGTACCTGCGCCAGGTGATTTTTTCCATTCAAGACCAGAATGCGATCGCCTGCATCATGGTAGACATCACCCACGAGTGGCAGCGCAAAAAAGAACTGCTCGAATTCAAACGAGAAACCGTGGCCAAAGTCAATGAAGTGGTAGACAATCAAATGAAAGTCGCCCAAGAAATTGCCGGGTTGCTGGGAGAAACCACCGCCGAAACGAAAGTCAGTTTGTTGAAAATTCTGAAACTCGTCGAAGGGGAAATGTTTTAGATGGATAACTTCTTAGACATTTATGACTTAAGTTTAACCAAGAAAGGAGAAGAACTCTGTGGCGATCGCGTCATTTTTCGCAAAACTGAAGACAAAACCACCATCGTGCTTTCCGATGGATTGGGCAGTGGCGTAAAAGCGAACATTCTCGCCACCCTCACCACCGAAATTCTCATTTCCATGCTTAATGCAGACGTACCGTTAGAGGAAGTCATTCCCACCGTTATCGGCACGTTACCCATTTGTCAGGTTAGAAAAATTGCCTATGCCACCTTTACCATTTTACAAATCGACCATCACAGCAATCAATTTAAAGTAATTAACTTCGACAATCCTCCTCCATTATACTTTAAAAAAGGCAAACTCGTCAAGTTAGAAGGCCAAACCCAAAAAATATTAGAGCGCAAAATTACCCTCTATGAAGGAGTGCTAGAACGAGATGACTTTCTCGGGGCGATTAGCGATGGCGTCCTTTACGCCGGGTTAGGTGTGGCCTTAAACTTTGGGTGGGGATGGGATAATATCGCCAAACATATCGAAGGAATCTTTTTGCATCAAACCCATACAGCGCGCAATATCGTGCAGAAAGTAATTGCCGAAACCCACTCCCTTTATCGCGGCCAAATTGGCGATGATGCCACCTTTGTGGGGGTCTACGTCCGACAGCGCAAACCGTTAATGATTTTCACCGGTCCGCCATTAGAGGAAAAGCAAGATCCGGTTTACGTGAAAAAACTGTTAAACTTTGAGGGTCGAAAAGTCATCTGCGGGGGAACCACGGGCAATATTGTGGCCAATTATCTCGGAGAAACCATCGAAATGGATATTGCCACCATGCGGAAAGAATTGCCCCCGATTGGCAAATTAAGCGGCATCGATTTAGTCACCGAAGGGATTTTAACCCTGTCGAAATGTCTGGAAGTGCTGAAAAAGTGCAACTGCGACATTGCCCGCTTGCCCAGGGATAACAATGGGGCGGTTTTGCTGGCCAAAGAAATCCTGCAAGCGGACTCGCTGTTGTTTGTTGTCGGGCAAAAAATTAACGAATTTTATCAAAATCCACTGCTGCCGAAAAATATCTCGATTCGCCGCAGTTTAGTGGAAGAAGTAGTGAAGCTTTTGCGCGACAAACAAAAAGAAGTTGCGTTAGAATATTGTTAAGAAACTATAGGGGGCAATGATGAGCCGATCGCTAACGGCAAATCCCATACATTCAGACCTAACTCGCCCGCTATCGGTCCTCGCGATCGGTTATGGCAATGACCTTCGCAGCGATGACGGCTTGGGTCAGCGGGTGGCAGAACGGGTGGCATCCTGGCAATTGCCCCAGGTGCGATCGCTGGCGGTTCACCAACTGACGCCGGAACTAGCAGAACCTCTCTCAGAAGCGGATGTAGCCATTTTTATCGATGCCTACCCCGCCACCGAGACCCAACAGGTACAAGTGGTAAAACTCGATTGCCCACATACCCTCTCCGGGGTCGGCGCTAGCACTCTCGACCACAGCAGCGACCCGCGATCGCTCCTCACCCTCGCCGAAGCGCTTTACGGACATGCGCCGCAAGCGTGGTTTGTGGCCATTCCCGCCACCAATTTCGAGTTTGGCGAGTCCTTCTCACCCACCGCCCAACGCGCAATGGGGGATGCATTAACCCAAATCGATCGGTTAATCCGCACTCCTGCTTCCCAAACCGTGGCTTAATCTCCACCCAATACCGATTATGCACGAAGTTAGTTTAATGGAAAACACCCTCGATATTGCGTTGCAACACGCTTCTCAACAAGGCGCGAACAAAATTCATCGCCTGAAAATGCGCGTGGGTGCCATGTCGGGCGTGGTTCCGGAAGCGTTAGAATTTGCCTTTGATGTGGTGGCGCGCAACACCATTGCCGAAGGGGCAAAATTTGAAATCGAACAAATGCCAGTGGTCTGCTACTGCACCAATTGTCAAACTGAATTTAAACCCGAAGATTTAATTTACGAATGTCCGCAGTGTCATCAACTCAGCCATGACATTCGCAGCGGACGAGAAATCGAGTTAACAACATTGGAGGTTTCTTAATATGTGTCAAGATTGCGGCTGCAGCATTGTCGGCGACGTGGGCATTCACAACCACACCCACGACCATTCCCACGACCATTCCCACGACCATTCCCACGACCATTCCCACGACCATTCCCCCGACTATTCCCACGACCATTCCCCCGACCATTCCCACGACCATTCCCCCGATCGCAATCATCACCATCACCCGCCAACAAACGGTCACAAAACTCTCGCGATCGCGCAATCTATTTTCAGCAAAAATGACAGACTCGCCGAACGCAACCGAGGCTATTTTCTCGCCAAACAATTACTCGTTCTCAACCTACTTTCTTCCCCCGGTTCCGGGAAAACTGCCTTCCTGGAACGCACTCTCAAAGACCTGCGCGATCGCCTCAGTGCTGGCGTGATTGTCGGCGACTTAGAAACCGATAACGATGCCATTCGCCTGCAAAGCAGTGGCGCACCCGCCGTGCAAATTACCACCGGCACCGTCTGCCATTTAGAAGCAGATATGGTGATGCGCGCCGCCGAACAACTCAACCTAGATTCCCTGGATTTACTCATCATTGAAAACGTGGGAAACCTGGTCTGTCCCGCCTCCTACGATTTGGGGGAAGACCTGCGCGTAGTCATGCTTTCGGTCACCGAAGGAGAAGATAAACCGCTCAAATATCCCACCGTTTTTAAGTCCGCTCAGGTGGTAATTGTCAGTAAAATCGATATCGCCGAAGCGGTGGAATTCGACCGCGAAAAAGCATTGAGCAACATTCGCCAAGTTGCCCCCCAAGCCACCATTTTTGAAGTCTCCGCCCGCAAGGGAAAAGGGATGGAAAATTGGTATCGCTGTCTGGAAAGTCACTTGAAGAAATCGCCGATAGCTTCTGCGGTGGAATCGTAGAGGTTATGCCTTAGAAAATTCCTCGGGGGAAATTCTAAGAATAGGGTAAGGTGGGCATTGCCCACCCTACCGCTACTTTTACCAACAACAACTGTCAGAAACCCGGTTTGTAGTTTCTTCGCTGAAATTTACCCCAAACTTCCATGATTGAATGCAAAACAGGCGCAGAAAATCAACCGCCTTCCCCGCAATTCTACCGGGTATGCTTGACGATTCGCGGGGCCGTGCAGGGGGTGGGTTTTCGCCCCTTTGTCTATCGACTGGCAACGGAATTAAAATTAACCGGATGGGTAAACAATTCGGCGCGCGGCGTGTTTGTCGAAGTGGAAGGGACGCCGCAACAATTAGAAACCTTTTGCCAGCGATTGGAGGCGGAAAAACCCGCGTTATCGTTCATTCAAAATTTAGAGGTAAGTTGGCAAGACCCGGTGGGCTATACGGCGTTTGAAATTCGCGCCAGTGTTTCTGGGGAAAAAACGGCGGTGGTCTTGCCCGATATTGCCACTTGTCCGGACTGTTTGCAAGAAATTTTCGATCGCCAGAATCGCCGCTATCGCTATCCGTTTACCAATTGCACCAATTGCGGCCCGCGCTATACGATTATCGCCGGATTGCCTTACGATCGCGGGCAAACCACGATGAAGCACTTTCACATGTGCCCGGAGTGCCAGCAAGAATATGACAATCCCCTCAACCGACGGTTTCACGCGCAACCCAATGCTTGCCCGCAGTGCGGTCCGCATCTGGAATTATGGGACAATACGGGGAAATCACTGGCAGAGGGCGATCGCGCCTTGCATAGCACAGTTACCGCACTTTGTCAAGGAAAAATTGTGGCCGTGAAAGGTCTCGGGGGCTTTCATCTGATGGTGAATGCCGGGGACGATCGCGCGGTGCAACGCCTGCGCCAGTGCAAGGGTCGGGAAGAGAAACCCTTTGCCCTGATGTCCCCCGGGTTGGACTGGGTGCGGCGGGTTTGTGAGGTATCGCCCCCGGAAGAGAGAGTGCTGCGATCGCCCGCCTGTCCGATTGTCTTGCTGCGCCGTCACGCGATCGCCGATCCTGCCATTGCCCCCGCCGTTGCCCCGGGCAATCCTTACCTGGGCATCATGCTGCCTTATACACCCCTCCATCACCTGCTGCTGGCGGACTTCGGGCAAGCGGTGGTTGCCACCAGCGGCAACCTCTCCGACGAACCGATCTGCACCGACGAAGGGGAAGCGATCGCCCGCTTGGGAAACATCGCCGATTTATTCTTAGTTCACAATCGCCCGATCGTTCGTCCGATTGACGATTCCGTCGTGCGAGTGGTAGCGGGACGAGAAATGGTGATGCGCCGCGCCAGAGGCTACGCACCCCTACCGATATCCGCCAATTTTAATTCCCCTAATTATACCTCACCCCCTGCCGATATGTCAAGGGGAAAAGCGGAAAAAAATCTGCTGAAAATCCTCGGGGTGGGGGCGCATCTGAAAAATACGATCGCCATTGGAGTGGGGGAGCAAATGTTTGTGAGTCAGCATATCGGCGACTTGGAAACCCCGCAAGCTTGCGCCTCCTTCGAACGGGCGATCGCCAGCTTGCAAGACTTATACGACGCTCAACCCCAACTGGTGGCGCGCGACGCCCATCCGGACTATCGCTCTACCCAATTTGCCGCCACCTTACACTTGCCCGTTATCTCGGTTCAGCATCATTACGCCCACGTGCTCGCCTGTATGGCAGAAAACCAAATTTTAGGCGAATCGGTGCTCGGCGTCGCCTGGGATGGCACCGGATACGGACTGGATGGCACGATTTGGGGGGGCGAGTTCTTGCGGGTATGCCCGTCATCCTGGGAACGTGTGGGACACTTTCGCACCTTTCGCCTGCCCGGGGGGGATAAGGCGGTGAAAGAACCGAGGCGGGTGGCGTTGGGGTTGCTTTATGAATTGTTCGGCGAGGCGGTATTTGGGGAGGGAAGTATCCTGGATGAGTTGCCTCACCTGCGCGATGCCTTTACGCCGTCGGAGTTGAAGCTGTTGCAGCGGATGTTTCAGCGTCAGCTCAATGTACCGCTCACTTCTAGTGCGGGCCGACTGTTTGATGGGGTGGCGGCGATCGCCGGGGTACGCCAAACCCTTAGCTTTGAAGGACAAGCGGCGATGGGGTTGGAATTTGCCTTAGAAGGCGCGGATCTTGATGAGGGTTATCCGGTTGAATTGCACCGGGATGAGGCCGGTTCCCCCGTGGTTTTTGACTGGGGACCGATGGTGGTGCAGATTGTTCGGGATCTGGGCGATCGCTTGCCGGTGGGGGCGATTTCGGCGAAGTTTCACAATACGTTAGTAGAAGCGATCGCGGCGGTGGCCCAGGCGGTGGGAGAAGAGCGCATCGTCCTCACGGGAGGGTGTTTTCAAAATGCCTATCTCAGCGATCGGGCAATTCGGCGATTGCGGGCAGCCCAGTTGCGTCCCTATTGGCATCAGCGCATTCCGCCCAATGATGGGGGGATTGCTTTGGGACAGATTGTCGCTGCATCCCGCGCGATCGCTTCTGAGTCAGAATATAAGCAGTTACAGAAAAGGAGTATCGATCCATGTGTTTAGCGGTTCCCGGCAAAATTGTCAGAATTACTGGGGAAGATCCCCTGTTGCGTAGCGGTTCCGTCAGCTTTGGCGGCGTGGTGAAGCAAGTGAGTCTCGCTTACGTTCCGGAAGCGCAAGTGGGCGACTATGTTATCGTTCATGTGGGATTTGCCCTGAGTGTGGTAGACGAAGCAGAAGCGGAAGAAACCTTGAATTATTTAGCGCAAATGGAAGAAGCGGAAGCGGAGACAATGGTTTCGTAATTGTCCATTCCCTCTTTTCGTTTCATGTCAAGCGGCGTAGGTTCGGCATTGCCCACCCACCCATTTTAGGTAGGGTGGTCAATGTCTCCGCCAATTGTATTCCACACTACATTTCTTCAGTCCGAGGATTGATTTTCTCTGCTGCACCTGCTGCTTCATTGGCCTCCGGAAGACCACTTGAACGGGAAATTGGGTGGCAACTGCCAGGACTCTGGGTTTGGGGCAATACTTAAGAAAATATAAAGACAAAAAACTTAATCATTTAGCCGAGAAATCTCGGTTAATGTAAGGGCGATCGTTCTGTTTCAAAAGTTAATAAAAGTTCAATGTTTGTTATCTTCGGCGGTGAATTGCCTTCTATCCCCTAGGGAACTGCCGGATTTTATGGGGTGAACCTAAATCAATAAACCGCTTGTGGTGCAAGGGTTTTAGCCGCTCAAGCCCGGGTGTAGCATCGGAGCAATTTCCCGCTTCCTCTTGACAAAATGCACCGATCTACCTGGGGGTAAATATTAAAAAATTCTAACAGCCAGCAGAGAAGTTCGAGTTATAATCGAATATGAAAGTGAAGCGAGAAGTTTCCCAACGGAGGGTTAAGCAAACGTTAAGAAAACAAGCAAGCGCGAACAGAGAAATATTCGGGAGTCGGTGGGTGAATTAAACAACAAAACTGTTGTTTGACCACGGTCTACTGAAAGGAAGAAAAAAAGATGAAATTATTAAATTAAAAGGGGGTAACTCCATACAGGTACCGAGTAGGGAATAAAAAGCATTGTTCGAGATATTCCCTGCCCCAAAAAATAAGAGATTTTGCCCAACAACGAGCAAAACTTGGTAGTTTCTCCACAAGGGTTGACGAAAATGACTAACAGAACACGTGCCACACTGGACGGGAACGAAGCCGTTGCCCGCGTCGCGTACAAATTCAACGAAGTAATTGCAATTTATCCCATCACCCCCGCTTCACCGATGGGTGAGTGGGCGGATGCGTGGATGTCAGAAGGGCGTCCGAACCTGTGGGGTACCGTACCCTCCGTGGTCGAGATGCAAGCGGAAGGCGGTGCAGCGGGTGCGGTACATGGTGCATTGCAAACCGGGTCTTTGACCACTACCTTTACGGCATCGCAAGGGTTGTTGTTAATGGTGCCGAACCTGTACAAAATTGCTGGCGAACTCACATCGGCGGTGATTCACGTAGCGGCGCGGTCCGTTGCGGCGCAAGCGCTGTCGATTTTCGGGGATCACAGCGACGTGATGGCGGCCCGGGCGACGGGATTTGCCTTATTGGCATCCGCTTCAGTACAGGAAGCGCACGATTTGGCAGCGATCGCCCATGCAGCCACCTTAGAATCCCGGGTACCGTTTATTCACTTTTTCGATGGATTCCGCACCTCCCACGAAATCCAAAAAGTAGAATTGCTCGAAGAGAGCGACCTGCGATCGCTGATTGACGACGAGTGGGTATTAGCCCATCGCCAGCGCGGACTGACCCCGGATCGCCCGGTCTTGCGAGGCACCGCACAAAACCCGGACGTTTTCTTCCAAGCGAGAGAAAGCGTGAATCCCTTCTACACCGAGTGTCCCGAAATCGTCCAAAAAGCGATGGACAAATTTGGGGAACTCACCGGGCGGCACTACAAACTGTTTGAATACGAAGGCGCGCCGGATGCAGAGCGAGTCATCATCCTCATGGGATCCGGGTGCGAAGCGGCGCACGAAACCGTAGACTATCTCACCGAACGCGGAGAAAAAGTAGGCGTGCTGAAAGTGCGGCTATACCGTCCGTTTGACATGAAGCGGTTTGTCGAAGCCCTACCGAAGACCACCAAAGCGATCGCGGTATTGGATCGCACCAAAGAACCCGGGGCGGGCGGCGAACCCCTGTATCTCGATACCATCACCGCCATCCACGAAGAATGGGCCGGCGAGAGCATGCCGAAAGTTGTCGGCGGACGCTACGGGTTATCTTCCAAAGAATTCAACCCGGCGATGATTAAAGGAATCTTCGACAACTTAGCGCAAGCCAAACCGAAGAATCACTTCACCGTCGGCATCAGAGACGACCTCACCGACACCTCACTCGACTACGACCCCGACTTCTCCAGCGAACCGGAAACCGTAGTGCGGTCGATGTTCTACGGCTTAGGCGCAGATGGAACCGTGGGGGCGAACAAAAACTCGATCAAGATTATCGGGGAAGAAACCGACAACTACGCGCAGGGGTATTTTGTATATGACTCCAAAAAATCCGGCGCGATTACGATTTCTCACTTACGGTTTGGACCGCAGCTCATTCGCTCCACCTATCTCATCCAACAAGCCAACTTCGTCGGCTGTCACCAGTGGATTTTCCTAGAAAAACTCAACGTCTTGAAATCCGCCGCCAACGGGGCCACCTTCCTGCTCAACAGTCCCTACGGACCGGATGAAGTGTGGAATCGCCTGCCCATCGAGACCCAAGAGCAGATCGTCCGCAAGAACCTGAAATTCTACGTCATCAACGCCAGCCAAGTAGCGCGCCAAAGCGGCATGGGCGGACGGATCAACACCGTAATGCAAGTATGCTTCTTCGCCCTTGCCGGCGTATTGCCCCGGGACGAAGCGATCGCCGAAATCAAAAAAGCGATCGAAAAAACCTACGGCAAGAAAGGCAAAGAAATCGTTCGCATGAACCTGCAAGCCGTAGACAACACCCTCGCCAACCTGTTTGAAGTCAACATTGGCGAAGCCAACAGCACCATCCACAAACTGCCAGCCATTCCCGACAGCGCGCCAGAATTCGTGCGCGACGTGGAAGGCAAAATGCTGATCAAAGAAGGCGACGACCTGCCGGTGAGCGTCTTACCTTGTGATGGCAGCTATCCCACCGACACCGCCAAATGGGAAAAACGCAACGTCGCCCAAGAAATTCCCGTCTGGGATCCCGACGTCTGCGTGCAGTGCGGCAAATGCATCATGGTCTGTCCGCACTCCGTGATTCGCGGCAAAGTGTACGACCCCGGACAACTGGAAAACGCCCCGGCAACCTTCAAATCCATCGATACCAAAGATAAAGAATTTGGCGGCACCAAATTCACCATCCAAGTGTCCCCCGAAGATTGCACCGGCTGCGGCATCTGCGTGGATGTATGTCCCGCCAAGAACAAAGCCATGCCAGCGCGCAAAGCGATTAACATGGAAGCGCAAATGCCCTTGCGCGAACCGGAAAACGAAAACTGGGCCTTCTTCGTAGATTTGCCGAATCCCGATCGCCGCAACCTGCACCTCGATCGCATTCGCCAGCAACAACTGCAAGAACCCTTGTTTGAATTCTCCGGCGCTTGTGCCGGCTGTGGCGAAACGCCCTATCTGAAGTTACTCTCGCAACTGTTCGGCGATCGCAGCGTCATCGCCAACGCCACCGGTTGTTCCTCCATCTACGGCGGCAACCTGCCCACCACCCCTTGGGCGCAAAACGCCGAAGGACGCGGCCCCGCCTGGTCCAATAGCCTGTTTGAAGACAACGCCGAATTCGGCTTTGGCTTCCGCGTCTCCATCGACAAACACGCCCAATATGCGGCAGAATTGCTCGCCAAACTCGGCGGCGACATCGGCGATAACATGGTGCGCCAGATTCTCGATGCCAGTCAAAAATCCGAAGCCGATATCTGGGAACAACGGGACCGCGTAGCACAGCTCAAGCAAAAACTGCAAGGCATGAATTCCCCAGAAGCCAAGCAACTGCTGAGCCTCGCCGATTACCTGGTGAAGAAAGACGTGTGGATCGTCGGTGGTGACGGTTGGGCGTATGACATCGGCTACGGCGGGTTAGATCACGTACTCGCTTCCGGTCGCAACGTCAACGTGTTGGTCCTCGATACCGAAGTGTACTCCAACACCGGCGGTCAAGCCTCGAAAGCCACCCCGCGCGGTGCTGTGGCCAAGTTCGCCGCTGGCGGGAAACCCGCACCCAAGAAAGACCTGGGCTTGATTGCCATGACCTACGGGAATATCTATGTAGGCAGCGTGGCGATGGGCGCGCGGGACGAACATACCCTGCGGGTGTTCTTGGAAGCAGAAGCCTATGAAGGGCCGTCCTTGATTATCGCTTACTCGCACTGTATCGCCCACGGGATTAACATGACCACCGCGATGACGCACCAGAAACAAATGGTGGAAGCCGGACGCTGGTTGCTCTATCGCTATAACCCGGATCTGGTCGCGGAAGGCAAGAATCCCTTGCAGTTGGATATGCGATCGCCCAAGAAAAAGGTGGAAACCTCGATGTACAACGAGAACCGCTTCAAGATGCTCACCAAGACCAAACCGGCAGACGCCAAGCGGTTATTGAAAGAAGCCCAAGAAGATATCAATACGCGCTGGCAGATGTACGAATATCTCGCCGCCCGTCAGCTTGGGGAACAAAACGGGCACAGCAAGCAAAGCAGCGAAACTGCTGAAAGCGCACCGCCCACCGAGTCCGCACGATAACTACCAAAGTCCGGTAAGGTGAAATCGAGGGAGTGAGGAAAATTTCTCGCTCTCTCCCCTCTCACCCTACCTCTGCTTGTGTTTTCCAAGGAGAATAAAGATAATGGATCTGAGTACCGAATATCTGGGTTTACAACTGCGATCGCCCCTAATCCCCTCCGCCGCCGCCCCCCTGACCGAAGACCTCGACAACATCAAGCGCCTAGAAGATGCCGGCGCAGGCGCGATCGTCCTGCATAGTATCTTTGCCGAACAGCTCAAAATCGAACAGCACGAACTCCACCATCACACCATCAGTCACACCGAAAGTTTCGCCGAAGCGCTCACCTATTTCCCCGACCCCGACACCTATCACGTAGGACCGGAAGTCTATCTCGAACACATTCGCGACGCCAAGCAACAGGTGAACGTTCCGATTATTGCCTCTTTAAATGGCTCAACCTTGGGCGACTGGGTAGACTACTCCATCCAAATCCAACAAGCCGGTGCCGATGCTCTAGAACTCAATATCTACAGTATCCCCACCGACCCCGACAAGACTTCCTCTCAAATCGAAGAAGAATATCTCGAAATTGTCCGGGCGGTTCGCGCTGATGTCACCATACCCCTGGCGGTCAAAGTCAGCCCCTATTTTACCAATATGGCCAATATGGCAAAGCGTCTGGATGAAGTGGGCGCGAATGGCTTAGTGATGTTTAACCGCTTCCTGCAAGCAGACATTTCCCCGGAAGAGTTGGAAGTGTGGCCTCATCTGGTATTGAGCAACCATCAAGAATCTCTCTTGCCCATGCGCTGGATTGCCCTGCTTTACGGTCGCATTCAAGCCGATATGGCCGCAACTACCGGGATTCAGAAAGGTCGCGATGCGGTTAAAATGCTGATGGTCGGCGCGAAAGTGGCACAAGTTTGTTCGCCTCTGCTGCGTCACGGCATCGAACACCTGCGCGAAATCGAGCGGGAAATGGTGGAATGGATGGAAGAACACGAGTATTCTTCGGTGAAAGAAGCGATCGGCACCATGAGCCAAATCAATGTGGCCGACGAAACCACCTACGAACGCGCTCAATACATGAAGGTGATCCAAAGCTTTGACTACGACGAAGCGTTAGTGACTCCCTCTACAGTATAATCGGTTTCCCCGCCCCCCGGCGGGATGGTTTCCTCGTTCCCGGGCCTTTGCCTGGGAACGCCTGCCGGCTGAATTTAGGGTGAGGCGATCGCGAATGTAAATAGATGTTAAAACCCATTGACAAGTCCCCGCCAACTCCATTAAAATCCATCGCACCAGCCAATTCTAAATATTTTCTAAAAAATTAATTTTTGTATCCTTTGTCACCGCGAAGCCGTCGAAATCTTTTAGGGTAGAAGCAGACGAAAAAGTTAGGCACTTAAGTGAAGGCGTTAAACTTATGGATCGGCAAAAACGAATCGGAATCCTCACCAGCGGCGGCGACTGTCCCGGACTCAACGCGGTCATCCGTGCGGTAGTCAAATGCGCCTCGCGCAAGGGCTGGGAAGTCTACGGCATTCCCTACGGAACCGACGGCTTTATCGAAATTGCCCAGGGGAATCGCCAACCCCAAGAGCTGCGATTATACGAGCATGGCTACGATATTCCCGGGGTTTTGCAAGGACTCGACGTGCTGCAATTCCTCAGCGGTAGCGTCCTCGGTTCCCTGAGCAAAGGAGACACGGAAAAGCCGGAAGTCGCCGCCCAAATTCTGGAAGGATACCAACGCTTAAATCTCGATGCTTTAATCGCGATCGGCGGCGATGGCAGCTTAGACATCATCTACAGTTTAGCCAAGAAAGGCGGTTGGAACTTAATCGGCATTCCGAAAACCATCGATAACGACGTGCCGTTTACCGAACGCGCCGTGGGCTTCGATACCGCCGTGGATACCGTCACCGCCGCCCTGTACGATCTCACCTTTACCGCCGCCAGTCACGAACGAGTGATGATTGCCGAGGTGATGGGTCGCGATGCGGGTCACTTAGCCCTGCACGCGGGCATTGCCGGCGGTGCAGATGCAATTTTAATCCCCGAACTCACCCCGGTGGTCAACGAAGAAACCATCGCCCATCTGTGCGAAAAACTGGCCAGTCTGCGTGAAGAAAAGCGCAAATTCGCCTTAGTGGTAGTTGCAGAAGGCGTGAAAGAGGGGTCTACAGAAGCCGGGAAAAATATCGGCAATTTTGTCGCTAAGCATATTAAAGCCTACAGCAGTCGCATGTGTTCCCTGGACCGCCCGGAATTCTGCGAGATGGAGAATGTGGATACCCGCGTCACCGTGCTCGGTCACTTGCAGCGCAGCGGTACCCCGTCATCGTTCGATCGCCTACTCGCCACTAGCTTCGGCATCAAAGCGGTAGACTTAATCGCGGCCCAACAATACGATCGCCTGGTGGTCTGGCAAAGCGGAAAAGTGGACAGCAAACCCTTAGAGACGATTATCGGGTTAGTCCGCCAGTGCCACGAAGAACACCGCTGTCCCTCTCCGGTGGATCCTTATGGCTTCATGGTGGGAACCGCGCGATCGCTGGGCATTTACATCGGCGACCCCCAGGTATCCACCCCCCAGACCGAGTATTCCGAAAACGGCAAAAGCGCCACTCCAGAACCGGAATTGGTCTCGCAAAACTAATCTCATTACCTCCGTTCGAGCCGTCCGATTGTAATCGGATCCGACAGCGCCACTTCCATTAGCGTTACCATGCCCGAAAGGCTCTTGCCCGGGTCGTCAGCGTTGCCATGCCCTTCGCTAACGGCCCGGGCAACGCTTCGGGCGATCGCCGGGAGTTTGGCTGCCATTTTGCCTGGGAATCCGTGGGAAACGCCAACCCCAGCGATCGTCATTCTTACCCTTTTTCCTCGCTGCTGGCAAATTGCGCGCATTGTATTAAATTCGTTAAAGAATGAACCGAGTTAAAGTGAATTGGAGGGACTTGTGGAAAAGAAAAAACGTCTGGGAATCTTGACCAGTGGGGGCGACTCCCCGGGAATGAATGCTGCCGTGCGTGGGGTAGTGCGATCGGCGATCGCCTGCGGCATGGAAGTCTATGCCATTTACGAAGGCTATCAAGGCATGGTACAAGGCGGCGCTTGTTCCACCGACGCCAGCACCCGGGAACAAGCGCCCCCGGCAGAAGCTTGCATCCGCCAGTTCCACTGGTACGATGTAGCGGGAATCTTGCATCAAGGCGGGACGATTATCGGCACTGCCCGCAGCCAAGAATTTCGCACCCGCGAAGGTCGCCGGCAGGCAGCTCGCACTTTGTTAGCTTACGGCATTAATGCGTTAGTGGCAATCGGCGGCGATGGCAGTCTCACGGGAGCCGATGTGTTTCGCCGGGAATGGCCGGAATTGCTGGCCGAACTGCGCGATCGCGGCGAAATCGACCGCGAATTAGCCGAGCGCTATCCCCATTTAACCATCGTCGGCTTACCGGCATCCATCGATAACGATATGTACGGCAGCGACATGACCATCGGCACCGATACCGCACTGCACCGGATTACCGAAGCCGTAGACGCCATTTCCTCCACCGCAGCCAGCCACCAGCGCACCTTTGTGGTAGAAGTGATGGGCCGCAACTGCGGCTATCTGGCGCTGATGGGCGCATTGGCAACCGGTGCCGACTGGGTAATGATTCCGGAATGTCCCCCAGAAGGAGACCATTGGGAAGAGCAGATGTGCGATGTGTTGCAAGCCGGTCGCGAATCCGGTCGCCGCGACTCCATCGTGCTGGTGGCTGAAGGGGCGAAAGACCGCAAAGGCAATCCGATTTCTTGTAATTATATCAAACAAGTGCTAGAAGAAAGACTCGGGGAAGATGCCCGGGTGACGATTTTGGGTCACGTGCAGCGCGGCGGCGCACCCACGGCATTCGATCGCAATTTAAGCACTTTATTAGGACACGCCGCCGTTCGCACATTGCTGGATATCCCCCCAGACAGCGAGCCGATTCTGATGGGAATGCGCGGCAACCGCATCACCCATTCGCCACTGATGCACTGCGTGCAACAGAGTCATGCCGTGGCCCAGGCGATCGCTCAGGGAAATTATCACAAGGCAATGGACCTGCGCGGTGAGAATTTTAAACATGCCTATGATACCCTGCATACCCTGATGCAAGCCAAACCCAGCAAGCCCGACATGCCGCGCACCAAACCGTTGCGGCTGGCAATTCTCAACTGCAGTGCGGCGGCACCGGGCATGAATACCGCAGTGCGGGCGGCAGTTCGCCTCGCGATCGATAAGGGTCACGTGATGTTGGGGGTGGAACATGGCTTTCGCGGGCTGATTGAGGGGAATATTAAACAACTCACCTGGTTGAGCGTGCGCGGTTGGGCCACCACTGGCGGCTCGGAATTGGGTACCAGCCGCAAGATTCCCAAAGCTAAGGATTTTTACGCGATCGCCCGTCAAATTGAAGCCCACGACATTCAGGGATTGTTGATTCTCGGCGGGTGGACCGGTTACGAAGCCGCCTATCAGCTTTATTCCCAGCGCGATACCTTCCCGGCGTTTAATATTCCCATCCTCTGTTTGCCCGCTTCCATCGATAATAATCTGCCGGGATGCGAACTGAGTATCGGTGCCGATACGGCATTGAACAATATCATCGAAGCGGTGGATAAAATCAAGCAATCCGCTGTAGCGTCGAATCGCTGCTTTTTGGTAAAAGTCATGGGCCGCTACTGCGGATATTTGGCCGTGATGAGCGGTTTGGCCACTGGGGCGGAACGAGTGTATATTAATGAGGAAGGACTCACCCTGCGGGATTTGCAAACTGACTTGTGTACCCTGATTGAGGGGTTTAAGCAAGGCAAGCGCGTCGGGTTGATTATTTGTAATGAAAACGCTCATTCGGTGTATGACAGCGAGTTCATCTGCGATTTGCTTGCAGAAGAAGGGAAAGACGTGTTTCAGGTGCGCCAAGCGATTCTCGGCCATTTGCAGCAAGGCGGCGATCCCAGTCCGTTCGATCGCATCCAAGCCACTCGTCTCGCCGCTCAAGCCCTGGACTTTTTAATCGCCGAAGCGCAACAGTCCACCCCCACCGGCGCGCTTATGCAGGTAGAAGGCGGTAAAATCGATTTTATCGACCTGGCGTTTATGCCCCGCATGGTGGACAAAGATAAGCAGCGCCCGAAAGTGCAGTGGTGGCTGCAAGAAGTCTGGCCGATCGGCAAGATTCTCGCTCAACCGGATCCAGAACGCGATCGCTAACTTGTAGCCGTTTGCTTTCCATCGGATCCTACCCGCCGAGCTATTCCTCCCCGGGCTAGCTCTGGCGATCGCCCCCCGCGCCATTCTCCCACCCCGGCGATCGGGGATTCATCTGCACGGCGGCGAGGGAGATGCACCAGGGCGATTGTCGGGACGAGTTCAGCAACAGGCTTGGGGTTGGGAAAAAAGTGGATAAACCCCCCCGCCACAACCGTCCCTCGAGCAATTGCCCAAACTGAACCGAATCTCAGTCAACCCCCCAAACCAAACTAAGCGTAAATCTTCCCATCTGGCATTACCGCACCGGTGAGATTGGCATCGCGCAAATCCGCACCCAGCAACGCCGCATCCCGCAAACTCGCATCCCGCAAATCCGCATCGCGCAAGCAAGCACCATCGAGATCCGCCCCCCACAAATACGCTCCTTGCAGATTTGCGCCACTGAGATCCGCACCGGCGAGGTTAGCCAAATTCAAATTCGCCCCAGACAAGTCCGCATTTCGCATATCCGTTTCGCGCAAGTCGGTTTTCATCAGATTGGCGCGCTGAAAATGAGCCTTTCTCATCATACTTTGATGCAGGTTGGCTTGCTTGAGATTTCCGGACTCAAAATCCGTATTTCGCAGTTGGCTACCCTGCAAATCCGCCCCGGTGAAATTCGCACCTTGCAATTTGGCTCCGCTCAATTTTGCATCGCTTAAATTCAGGGAACTCATATTAATCCCCTCTAAATTTAAGCCATTCAAAAATGCGCCATTGAGTTTCACCCCGTTTAACAAAGCACCTTTGAGAGAAGCACCGCTCAATCGCGCCCCCGCAAGATTGGTCCAGTTTAAATTCGCGCCGGTGAGGTTCGCACAGCGGAAATTGATGCCATTGAGATTGGCACCGCAAAAGTTAACCGACGATAAATTTGCCCGATAAAATGTCACCCACTTGAGAATCGCCCCGCTCAGTTTTGCCCCCGCTAAATCCGCATTCGCCAAATGAGCGCCTTGCAGATTGGCTTTCGTTAAATCGGCTTCGATCAGGTTCCCGCCTTTGAGCTTGACAAAGGTTAAATCCGCACTGTAGAGAAATGCACCGCATAATTTCGCGTCCATCATTAAGGCACGACTCAAGTTGGCGCGAGCCAGAGACGCTTCGATTAAATTGGCTCCCACTAAGTTCACCTGTTGGAGGATGGCTCCAATTAAGTTCGCCCAATTCAGGTTCCATCCCCGAAAGTCCCGCTCTCCCGCCGTGTAGCGATTGAGTAAGTCGTAAGCATCCATTGTTTTTTCCTTGCCCATTTCCTGGGTCTAGAAATCGCCTACCTCTAGAATGCCAGGTTTGCGCTCTTTACCACAAAACTCGCAACAATTCGTAAAATACAATACAAATTTTAGATGGGTAGAGAGTAAAATTATTGTCTGTTGTCAATTCGTTATCCAAAACCCAAAAATCCGGCGGGTGCGAAGGGCAAATAATTCGTTGCGGGAGAAATTGGGTAAACAGGCAGCTCCAGAGTCCGACACACAATGTGAGGCTACGGTCCTGGCGGGTTCCAGAACTGTCGCCTCACAAAGCAAGCCGTCAGCTTAACAACTGCTCGCCTCAGACATCGTACATCCGAGCCTCAGCCGCCTCTGGATGTTCCTTGCAATAGTCGTCAAACGCAGTTTTCGCGGGTTTGCGAGCCTGCTGGTGCGAGGCTTCAGCTTGCAATTCCTCCACCGCATCCCACGCCGCCGCACATTCGCGAGAGGTCGGACCTTTTTCGGCACAAATGGCCCGCGCTTCCTCCACCGCTTTTTGAATTTGGTCTTCAAAATACACAGCCTTCGGCTGTTCCACGAAGTCACTGTTGCGGAGGATATCCGTGATGGAGATAATTCCGAGCAGGGATCCGTCGATGACTGGCGCGCGGCGGATACCGGTATTGGCAAACAACCGCGCCACATATTCCACCCCTAAATGAGGATTGACCACAATGCACGGCTTGGTCATAATTTCATAAACGCGGATTTTTTTCGGGTCGCTGCCATAAGCCGCCACCTTGTAAATGATATCCGTTTCCGTGACAATCCCATAGGCATCTTCATCGTGCCGCCGATTCACCACCAGGGCGCGCAACCCTTTCTCCTTCATCAACTTAACTGCTTCAGCAACTGTCGCGGAGCCGCGAATAGTCACCACATCCTGGGTCATTATATCTTGGGCTTTCATCATTCGTATCGAACCTCTTGTTCGTGAACCTCTTCGCTCCTAGGTTCATCATATAGAAAATCGACCCCTCATATTCCTTTTTCCTGCCCGGATTTAATATTGAATTAACAATTTTGAATCTTGAATTGAGAATTTTTTATCCTTTCCCTTGGCGTAGGGAAGTTTTAAGCCAGGGTTTTAGCGATCGCGCCCCGGGTCGAGTCGGGGCAGGTGGCGGGTAAAATAACTCCGAGGGGCGATCGCGCGCATCAACCCGCCCCTGAGGGTAGAAATTGAGAATGGAGCAATTGCGAACCAGAAGACTCACTGAGCGACGCCTTAGCGATGCAAGCCTTTTTCCCAAATGCCGATATAGACGCGCGGATGGGGGGGTGGTACGCCAGAAAGAACATCGCGCTCTTCCCAGTGGATGATGCCATTGAGATGGTCCAGAGAAAAAGAGTAACTAGGGGTTTCACCGAGCCAGACTTGTTGAAAACCCTGGGTAATTTCCGGGTTGAGCTGACAACCCAACATACTATTGAGCGTGCCCAAAATAATCTCGGTACTGACGCTTTGAGCGAAAGACGCCTCAGTTTGGCGCAGTAATTGGGAATCGCGATCGAATAAAAAGCCCAAACTGACCTCATCGGGAATCAGTTCGTAGCTAAAGGCATTGGTATTGGGCCAATAGCCCGGAAGTTTGTACTTGGGAGCGCCGAACATTTTGATCACTGCTGATTTGGGGACTCCTGGTTGAAAGCCGGGGATTCCCAAACCCACCGGTTCGTTGCGACAGGGGATATTTTCTAGGTCTACCTCCTCGGGAGCAAAGGGGTTATAAGGGTTGACAACTGCCAGAAGTTGTGGTAGTTCTTGCCTTGGTTTGACCGAAGGGTTAGAGAGGGTGGGGGGACGCAGTAATGCAAGCGAAACATCGCTGAATGCAAAACTGACGATCGCAAAAGTACCGATCGAGATCATTGATCCATTTGCTATTCGATGAGCTGAGCCTGTGATGCGGCTAAAACGAATGAATGCACCCTGATGAAAACGCTTGCTCTACCACCACGTCGCTCGAGCAAAACCCATGTCAGCCGCGAGAGACAATCAGAAAACAACCGAGAAAATTGAGCGATCGCACAGGTAGATATTTAATTGTACGCAGCCGTGGTTAAAAATGACCGAAGCAGGGTTGAAAAAGTTCGCAGCCTTCCTTAAATGATTCAGTCGAAACCCATCGAGGAGAAAAGAAAAAAGAGAAAGTTGAAAGCGTAAAGAGTTTTTCTTTATCCTTTAAACTTTCAACTTTAACCTGTAGCGCCACCCCAGTCAAGGGGGAAGAGAGAGCCTAGGTGGTGGTTTAGTAAGGCGTACCATCGGGCATAATCGCCCCACTTAACTTCGCATCGCGCAAATTAGTTCGATACATATTCGTATCCATCAAAATGGCATCGGTGAGATTAGCTCCCGTCATATTGGACCATCCGAGGTTAGCGCGGTAGAGACTTGCGCCCTGTAAGTTAGTACCGCGCATAGTCGTCCAACTAATATTAGTTCCCCGAAGTTGAGTTTTGGATAAATCAGCCGCCGCCAAATTAGAACCGCTCATCGTCGCGCGGCTCAAATCAGATTGGCGCAGATTCACGTTACTGAGATTAGCCCCATTGAGGGTAGCATTACTGAGGTTAACCTGTTCCATCATCGAGCGACTGAGAATGGCGATGGTGAGGTTAGCGCCCTCCAAACTGGCTTGGGTTAAGTTGGTTTCACTTAAATTAGCCCGACTGAGATTGGCTTGACTGAGGTTTGCTTGCTTGAGATTCGACCAACTGAGGCGAATTTCGCTGGCGATCGCCTCAATTAAATTAGCCTTTTCCAGGTTAGCCCGTTCCACCACTGCCCGACTTAAGTTAGCCAAACTTAAGTTAGCTTCACTTAAGTCTGCTCTCGTTAAATTCGTGCCGATGAGATTGGCTTCTCTGAGGTTAGCTTTATGAAAATTAACCCCCATCAGATTGGCCTCTCTTAAGTTAGTCCCATTCAGTTTTGCACCCTGAAAATTAGCTTGACGCAGGTCTGCTTCTCGCAGGCTAGCTTCACTTAAATCTACCCCAGCCAGATTCGCCCCAATTAAATTAATGTTGCGAAAATCCCGTTCTCCCGCCTCATATTGTTCAAGCAGTTCATTGACATCCATTTTCTCGGCCTCTGTTGTGTCTTGAGTTACGTTAGTTGTCCGTGCTTCCAATTTATCCTGTTCCATAGCACAGATCGAAGGGTAGAAGCCCAGAAATCGCCAGCGGGAGAAAGGTGAAAGCTCAAGAGTAGACAGACCCCCGGATCGGTAGAGGAAAATTCGCCAAGCGTCGTACAGTCTGAGACAATAAAAAGAGGGAATTTATGCTAGAGGCGAAAAACAACAAGAATCTCGCCTTCGTTCTAACCCCCACCCCTAAAATTGCACTCAGTTAACGGAAAGAAAAATGTCCGAGAATGTCAGAAGCCAAGTCGTCACCCAAGGACCCGCGCGATCGCCGAACCGCGCCATGTTGCGTGCCGTGGGATTTTCCGACAACGACTTTACCAAACCCATCGTCGGTATTGCCAACGGATTCAGCACCATTACCCCCTGCAACATGGGACTGGATATCCTAGCCAAAC
The DNA here is from genome assembly GCF_055795085.1 of Phormidium sp. CCY1219. Classification (NCBI taxonomy): domain Bacteria; kingdom Bacillati; phylum Cyanobacteriota; class Cyanophyceae; order Oscillatoriales; family Oscillatoriaceae; genus Phormidium; species Phormidium sp. CCY1219. The sequence continues at coordinate 40,723 of NZ_JAYFEQ010000396.1, forward strand.
GCGCCGAAAGCGGCGTAGAGAATGCCGGTGGAATGCCGCAACTGTTCGGCACCATTACCATCAGCGACGGCATCTCGATGGGAACCGAAGGCATGAAATACTCCCTCGTCTCGCGCGAAGTCATTGCCGACGCCATCGAAACCGTGTGCAACGGGCAGAGTCTAGATGGAGTGCTAGCCATTGGCGGGTGCGATAAAAACATGCCCGGGGCGGCGATCGCGATGGCCCGCATGAACATTCCCGCCATCTTCGTCTACGGCGGCACCATCAAACCCGGGAACCTAGACGGGCGAGATCTGACCATCGTCAGTGCCTTTGAAGCCGTAGGAGAATACAGCGCCGGAAAAATCGACGAAAAAGAACTCCTCGCCGTAGAACGAAACGCCTGTCCCGGCGCTGGGTCTTGCGGTGGCATGTACACCGCCAACACCATGTCCTCCGCATTAGAAGCGATGGGCATGAGTTTGATGTACTCCTCCACAATGGCCGCAGAAGACGCCGAAAAAGCCGAAAGTACCGAAAAATCTGCCGAAGTCCTCCTCAACGCCATTCGCCAGCAAATTTTGCCGCGCCAGATCCTGACGCGCAAGGCATTTGAAAACGGAATTGCCGTAATTATGGCCTTAGGCGGTTCCACCAATGCCGTACTGCATTTACTGGCGATCGCCCATGCAGCCGGCGTCCCCCTCACCCTAGACGACTTCGAGAGCATTCGCACCCGCGTCCCGGTCCTGTGCGACCTCAAACCCAGCGGTCGGTTCGTCACCACCCAATTCCACCAAGCCGGTGGCGTCCCCTTAGTGATGAAAATGCTACTAGAACGGGGATTGCTGCATGGCGATGCCCTGACCATTACCGGCCAAACCGTCGCCGAACAGTTAGCCGACATTCCCTCCCAACCCCCCGCCGGACAAGAAGTGATTCGGCCCTGGGACAAGCCCATGTACGCCCAAGGGCACTTAGCCATTCTCAAAGGCAATCTGGCCACCGAAGGCGCAGTAGCCAAAATCAGCGGCGTGAAAACCCCAAAAATTAGCGGTCCGGCGCGGGTATTTGACTCCGAAGAAGACTGCCTGAAAGCCATTCTCGACGGTCAGATTAGACCCGGCGATATCGTCGTCGTCCGCTACGAAGGACCCAAGGGAGGCCCGGGAATGCGCGAAATGCTCGCCCCCACCTCCGCGATTATCGGCGCAGGATTGGGCGACTCCGTGGGATTGATTACCGATGGTCGTTTCTCCGGCGGGACATACGGCATGGTGGTGGGTCACGTGGCCCCAGAAGCCGCCGTGGGCGGTACGATCGCCCTAGTTCGAGAAGGCGATACCATCACCATCGACGCCCACCAAAGCCTCTTGCACCTGGATGTCCCCGATGGCGAACTGGTTCAGCGTCGCGCCAACTGGCAACCCCCCGCCCCCCGTTATACAAAAGGCGTGATGGCAAAATTTGCCAAGCTGGTCTCTTCCAGCAGCCTCGGCGCGGTAACGGATTTGGCATTGTAGGGGGTAGAGGCACTTAATATAGCACTTAGAGCGGCTCGCGTTCCCCCCAGGGGGGAACGCCTTGCTTATCCGGTGGGATAAACCGAGATGATTTTTTCAGTTTCACTGCAATGAATTTTTGCTAACCCAAACTGTTCGATCGCCCAAGCATTGGTGGTTAAATGCAAGGTCACGTCAGCCACCCGATAGTGACTTTCCTCAGACGCCAAAGCCGCCGGTAAGAGTAACTGATCCGCCAAAAAGCGGTCGATCGCCGCATCACTGTGGTGGAACTGTAACAATGCCTCGCAAGCCATATCCGCCACCCGATCCGAGGGCAATCCCTTGCGGCCCAAGGCCCCGCATCCGGCAAAACTGCGTTCGTACTCGGCGGTGAGAAACAGAGCCGCCCCCGGCGCTATCCCTTTTTCCCGACGGGGTTCTACCTTCGCATACAGACCGGCATCGCGCAGGACATTTTCCGCCCGATTCGCCATCCGTTGCGGGATGTGAGAAGGCAACTCCGTGACCACCGCCAGACCTCGCACCTGAGTCAACTCGCCGCGATCGCGCAACTGCAGACCCCTGGGGGCACCCCCGCCGGTGACGCGCAATTGAATTTCGCCGCCACCGCGCGGATACCAGCCCCACTTGACTAATTCCACCGTTGCTGATACCCCCATGCGTTCCAGTAGCGGCAAAAAGACTTGTTGCAGGTAAGGAACCGGCGGGCTAAACGGCACGTAAGTGCCCCCCCGCAGGGCGATCAGGGACTCGCCGGGGGTCAATGCCAAAGGCATCAGCACCGTTTGGACGATGAGAGAGACTGCGCCGGCGGTGGTGACATCGAACAGATACTCTCCCGGTTGGGGGGGAGTTTGGGGGATAAAATCCAAGGCGATCTCCCCGAGGGCATCCCCCTTGCATTCCGCATTGCACAGAGCTGCCGCCGCTCTCACACAGGTGAGGTGCTGCGCCGCCAGACCCGGTTTTTTGCGTTTGGCGCGGATGCGATCGAGACGCAGAGGCGTGCCGGTGAGGGTGGCGAGGGTGAGGGAAGTTCGCAGCACTTGACCGCCGCCTTCGCCATAAGAACCATCGATATAAATCATTGATGAAATTTGGGTGATATTGTGCGTTTTTATGATATAGGGAATGGGAAAGAGCTGGGAGGAACGAAGTGGGTTGGCGCGATCGCCGCCCACTCTCGCAGAGATGTTTTTTATCCGGTAGAAAGCAAGCGCGAATCCCTTTAATGATACGATCGCAAATAAATAGTAGGCCGACAAAATAGCGCAAACCTGATGAGGAAAACCTGGGAACTCGATTTTTACTCAAAACCAATTCTCGACGAGAACGGGAAAAAACGCTGGGAAGTGCTCATCTGCGAGAGTCCCAGCGATACCCGTTCTACAGAAGAATTATTTCGCTTTAGCAAATATTGTCCCAGTACGCAGGTCAACTCTATCTGGCTGGGAAATGCAATCCAAGAAGCGATCGCCTCCGCCCCAAAACCGCCGACGCAGATTCGCTTCTTCCGTCGCCAGATGAACAACATGATAACCAAAGCCTGCAAAGACTTGGGGCTACTCCCGAAACCCTCCCGGCGCACCATTACCCTGCAGCGATGGTTAGAACAGCGCATGGAAAGCGTTTACCCCAACGAACCCGGGTATCAAGGAGCCAAGCCCACCGCCTCCGTGCGGTTTGAAGTTGCCGATCCCCAACCCCTCCCCGACGCCTTGCGGGGCGAAAAATGGGCCTTCGTCACCTTAGAAGCCGATGCCTTTGCAGAAATGCAAGAATGGGAAATTGACTTTTGCGAAGCCTTCCCCATTTTAGGCGAGCAAAGTTTAGTCCCCGACCTGACCCCCGAAACCCGCATTCCGGGATTGATTATTTTCTCCGCCCGAGCCAAAGCCCTGGCGGGATGGATGTCGGGTTTGGAATTGGCAGCCGTGCAAGTAAAATTAGACTCGCCGGCACAATTAATTTTAGAAACCGGATTTAGCGATCGCTGGATTCTCGCCAACATCACCGACCCCCAAACCAAGCAAGAAGCCGAAGGATTTCAAACCGCCAAAGAACAAGCCAGCGGCGTTCACTTTATCGCCATTCAGTCCGACCCGAATTCCGAATCATTTGCCGGCTTTTGGCTACTACCAGAACTCAACCTGGGGTAAATGGCAACCCGACAAGCGAAAGGAAAAATACCTGAGTGAAACAGAAGGGATAAATTTTCAACCGAGTCGCAGAACCCTTCTACCGGGACAAGTTTTGTGGTCAAATATTGCCAGAAAAATTCACCATTTATCCTGCAACATTCAACTGGGAAGTATTATGGGTTCTGAACATTTGCAAGCCGAAGAACTAGCAGAAAAATTGCTAGAAATCGCCAAAAAATCCGGTGCTGAAGAAGCAGAAATATTTCAGTCCAAAGCCCACTCGCGACCGGTTTATTTTGAAGCCAACCGACTCAAACAACTGGAAAGTACCCAGTCGGAAGGAACGGCCCTGCGAGTGTGGAAAAATGGGCGTCCCGGGATAGCGGTTGCCTATGGGCCAGTAGAACCGCAAATGTTAGTCGATCGCGCCTTGGCGTTGAGCGAATTAAATCAACCCGAAATCATCGAACTGACCGAAAACAAAGCCATTTCCTATGAAGACATCGGCGAAAACATCAGCAGCGAACAGTTAGTCGAGTGGGGCAAAGAAGCGATCGCCTTGGTGCGCGATGCCTATCCCGAAATTATCTGCAACGGCGAGTGGGAATGCGAAAGCGAAACCACCCGCGTCCTCAACAGCAAAGGACTGCATTGTAGCTACAAAGATACCACCCTCAGCGGCTACCTATCCGCCGAATGGGTGCGCGGCGATGACTTCCTCAGCGTCTCCGACGGTCAAATCCAGCGCGGAACCCTGCAACCCACAGAAATCGCCGAGCAAATTTTGCAACGCCTAGCCTGGAGTAAAGAAAACGTTCCCGCCGTCAGCGGAGGCTTGCCGATATTATTCACCGCCAAAGCCGCAGATATGCTCTGGGGAACCCTACAAGCCGCAGTCAACGGCAAACGAGTCAAAGAGCAGTCTTCTCCCTGGAGCGATCGCATCGGGCAACTCGTCACCTCCGAGAAATTAACCATTTCTCAACAACCCACCGCCGGACCATATAGTTGCCCCTTCGACGATGAAGGCACCCCCACCCAAACCATCACCTTTATCCACCACGGGATGTTACAAAACTTTTACTGCGATCGCACCACCGGGCGCTTACTCGGCATCGGCACCACCGGTAACGGATTTCGCCCCAGTTTAGGCAGCTATCCCACCCCCGGTTTATTCAACTGGTACATCGAACCCGGTTCCCACTCCCTCTCCCAACTCATCGCCCAACTCGAAGAAGGATTAATCGTGGATCAAATCCTCGGTGGCGGGGCCGGCATTTCTGGAGATTTTTCCATTAATGTAGATCTCGGTTTTCGGGTGAAAAATGGCGAAATCATCGGACGAGTGAAAGACACGATGGTAGCCGGCAACGTGTACACCGCCGTCAAAGAACTGGTGGAAATCGGGGCCGATGCGGAATGGAACGGCTCTTGCTATACCCCGTCCCTGATCCTGTCCGGACTCTACGTGACGGGGAAAAATCAATCCTCGTAACCCCGCGAGTGCGGAGTCTGTGGGCAAAGAAAACTGCGATCGCCCCGGGGCGATCGCAGGGCAAACATTGTCAACCCACCGACTCCGGAAGCGAACCCGCCCCGAGTGCCATTGGGGCGGAAAATTGTTCTGAGGTCAAACCGAAGGGGAAAAATGAGAACAGCGGCGAAAAATTTTAAGCCGTGAGTCGGTGGGGGTAGGGGATGGCGGCGCAGGGAATCAGATCGCTGCGATCGCGCCTCCCCTTTGTGCCCTCGATAAAATTATCTAGCAGCCAAAAAAAATCAATTCTTAATCGTTATGTGGCTCTTTTACGATTCAAAGAGCGCGAAAATCGCGGCAAGGCTGAGATCCGTTTTTCTGCAACCGAAACGCCTTGCTATTTTTGAAGCCGGTTTGATCGGGTTAGTGTCGGGATTGGCGGCGGTACTTCTCAAACAAGGAGTGGGGTGGCTCGGATCCTGGCGACTGTATGCCTCCACCACCCTCTCGAGTTGGATATTGCTGCCGATGGTGGGACTGGTGGGGGGCGCATTGGCGGGATTGCTCGTGGAACGCATTGCACCGGAAACCGGGGGGAGTGGGATTGGGCAAGTGAAAGCCGCCTTAGGGGGATTTTCCTTAGCCCTGGATTTGCGCGTGGCGATCGTCAAACTCCTCGGCACCATCGTCACCGTGGGATCCGGGCTAACCTTGGGGCGGCAAGGCCCAACGGTGCAGATTGGAGCCGCTTTAGCCAATCAAATCGGGCACTGGTTTCCCACCTCCCCAGACTATCGCCGCCAGTTAATTGCAGCGGGCGCGGCGGCGGGTTTAGCGGCGGGGTTTAATGCCCCGATCGCCGGAGTATTATTTGCCGTGGAAGAACTGCTCCACGATATTTCCGGGTTTACCCTCGGTCCGGCGATTATTGCCTCATTTGTGGGGGCGGTAGTCTCCCGGATTCTCGGCGGTCAAAGTTTGGACCTCAATATTGGGTTATCCACGTTTGACACCCGTTTTTCCGCGCCGGAGATTCCGTTTTATTTGATATTGGGAATTTTGGCCGGGGTGTTCGGGACGTTATTTACCCGAGGCATTGTGGCGGCGGCACAGTTCAATCGTCGCACCCTCAGCCGACTGCCCATGTGGTTGCGGGTGGCCCTGGCGGGGTGGATTTGCGGCGTGACGATCGCCTTTTTGCCGGCGTTATTTCGTAACAATACGGGGTTGCGCGAGTTTCTCCTCGGGGGAGAAGCAGACTTACAGGCATCGGCGATCGCCTTTTTAACTCACTTTATCCTCACTATAGTAGCAGCAGGTTCGGGCGCGCCGGGAGGTTTGTTTGCCCCCTCCTTAATATTGGGGTCGGCCCTGGGTTATCTCATCGGTCTTTGGCAAATGGATCTGATCGGGGTGGGGTTGCCGACAACCTACGCCCTGGCGGGTATGGGAGCCTTTTTCTGTGCGGTGTCGAAAACCCCTATTACAGCGGTGGTAATGATTTTCGAGATTACCACCGATTTTAATTTAGTGCTGCCGTTGATGATTGGGGCGGTGGTATCTTATTTAGTCTCGGAAACCGCATGGCCGGGGTCGCTTTATGACAAATTGTTAAAATTAAAGGGCATCGAACTGCCGCGAGAAGGAGCGGGTAATAATGCTTTAAGTGAGGTGAGGGCGGCGGACGTCATGCAGCGTCGGGTGGAGACCCTGAGCAGCAAGTTGGCCCTGGATGAAGTGGTGAAGGCATTCGCGCGATCGCATCATCGTGGCTTTCCCGTGGTGGATGATGGCAAATTAGTCGGGATTGTCACCCAAACAGATTTGGTGAAAATTGGCAAGCGCAATCTTCCCGGGTTTCACCCCCTCACGGAAATTATGACCCCCCAACCAGTGCGGGTTTCCCCGGATGACCCCCTCAGCGAGGTCCTCTATCAGCTCAACCGTTACCGCCTCAGTCGGGTGCCGGTCACCGAAGGTCGCAAGTTGGTGGGAATTATTACCCGCACGGATATTATTCGGGCGCAAAGCGATCGCCTCACTGGGGAAAATCAGTTGGGTTCTCCCCTGCAACCTTCTTATGTGGTCTATCAAACCCGCGCCCCCGCTATCGGGCGCGGACGCATTCTGGTTCCGCTGTCAAATCCGCAAACCGCGCCGGCTTTACTGCGCTTCGCCGCCGCGATCGCCCAGCAACGTCACTCGGAACTGGAATGTCTGCACGCGATTTCCGTTTCTCGTCATCGCCCCCCCAGCGAAACTCCCGTCAAAACGATCGCCGCTCGTCGTCTCCTGCGTCGGGCAGAACGCATCGGTCGCAATTGCGATATTCCGGTACATACTCAGGTGCGCGTCGCCCACAATCCGGCTCACGCTATGCTCGAAACGGTGAAAAAACGTCACATCGATTTGCTGTTGATGGGATGGAAGGGTAATAGCTCGACGCCGGATCGGATTTTTGGCGATATCGCCGATACGGTGATTCGTCAAGCTGCTTGCGATGTGGTTTTAATCAAATGGGGCCGCACCGTGACTCAAAAGTTGCAACTGCTCTCCTCTCGGGAAATGGAGTTAAAACGTCGGGAGTTTAATGCGGCGTTTCCCCCCGTACCCCATCGGCACGCCTCCGGAATCACCTCTGCACTTCCAAAAAGTCGCGGCGGCTCAAAACAAACTGGCTCGCCGCTGATTTTTAATCTGCTTTTTCGACGCTGGTTGGTTCCCCTGCGCGGCGGTCCGAATGCAATGGCAATGGTTGAATTGCTCCCGGATTTGGTGGCGATCGCCGGTCATCCGGAAGTCTGCCTCTGTCAGGTGTTTGGCCCCAATCATCCGCCTCCGGATGCGAATGTCCTCGACCGCGCTTGCAAACTTCTCGATCGCAAAGTGAACGGAAATGTCTCTTGTCTGTCGATTTGTGCCGCTTCTGTGGTGGATGCATTAATCGATTTGGTTGATAACAATCACTGCGATGCTATCGTTCTCGGTGCCAGTCGCGAGGGCATGTTAAAACAAGTGATGATGGGCAATATTCCAGAAGCGATCGCTCGCAATTGTGACTGTACCGTGATTCTCGTCCGCAGCGCGATCGGCTTTTAAAAATTCACAATCGAATCGTCGGGTGGGCAGTACCCCTACCAACAAATTTATCATCCCAGCGCCTAATCTAAGGGCGCTGCCCACCCAACAAAATCTTCGGCTGACAATCAAAACGTGATAGGGTAGGCATTGCCCACCCTACAAACAACTTCTCCATTCTCCATTTGTTACAATAGAGGATTGATTCCGCTTAATTCATCCTTTAAACCCCTACGCCTTCTGGTTGTTTCCAGTGCGTGAATTTTTCCAATTTTTGACAGTCATTGCCAAAGACTCCCCGGGCGACAGAACAGGTTCTCCAGCTCCCACGCACCGGCACGCCAAGTTGCTGACAATGACCGCCTCGCCGCCCTTCTGGCAAGTAATAGCGACAAGAGCGGCAGCATAATCCCACACAGTTTTTCTCGAACATAGCCAAAAATCTTGTAGCATTTATGGTTTTATTATGAACGATTTGGCCGCAGAAAACCGCGATCGCACGCTCAGCTTTCTGGTGACAGATTTCATTGACAAAGGTTACAAAATGCGGTAGGTTACGAAAAGTTTTCTCAGGTATTGTTATCCCAGATACAAGTTTTTTGTTATCTCTTACACAACCCAAAAAATCCAAATTTCTCTCGCCAGAGCACTGGCTAAAAGTTTAGCGGTGAATTTGCCATAAAATTGATTAAATTCCCAATCGCGGGAAACGGGTAAAATGCTCCAATTTCCGCCGTTTTCTGGAGAGCGATCGCGGTTTTTTTTGCCGGGAAACGTGGCAAGTTGAGTGCAAATTGATTCAAATCGACCCTCACCCCCCAGCGATCGCGCCCAGGTGGGTGCCCGTCACCAATCGGTGGGAGGATTGCACCGGCGTAGAGACGCGATTAACCGCGTCTCTACTTTCATCCCCTTGGTTTCTAACCCCTAGAATCCAGAACTTAGAAATCCACCCCGCGTTTCAGTTCTACCCCTTGATTGGCATAATGTTTGTGACAGAAGACATCGGAGTGAATGCTGGCTAAATCGAAATAATCGGGGATTTCCTGACAGCGCCCGGTGATAATCACTTCGGTGTCTTTGGGTTTGCGCAGTAACGCCTCCACGATCGGTTGGACGGAAAGGAGTTCTAAGTCCACCGTGGGGTTGAGTTCGTCGAGGATAATGGTTTTATAAAGACCCGAGGCGATCGCCGATCGGGCAATTTCCCATCCGCGTTCCGCTTCCACATAGTCGATTTCCTTTTGTTGACCCCGCCAGACAATCGCATCCCCGCCACAGCGCTGATGATCCACCAGATTGGGATAACTTTGACGCAACGCCGCGATCGCCGCATCTTCCGTGTATCCGCTACCCCCTTTCAGCCATTGCATGATTAACACCCGGTGGGATTTATCTTGGCTAATTCCTTTCCCGATCGCCTGCAGCGCTTTTCCCAACGCACTGGTAGACTTCCCTTTTCCCGACCCGGTGTAAATTTCAATCCCCGTAATTCCCCGTTCCGCCGCCGTAGGGTGGTAGTGAGCCTTCATTTCCGAGTGCAAATCTGCAATGGCCAACAATTCGCTCGGTGCCGATCGCCCGGTAGCGATCGCTTCGAGATGTTCGGGTTTGTGCTTCAGGGTACGAACCACATCATCCACCGATAACAGCCCCAAATCCAAAACCGGATTGAGTTCGTCTAGCACCACCACAGAATAGAGACCCGAGGCGATCGCGCCTTTCGCCACATCCCATCCGCGCTGCGCCTCCTGTCGGTCGAAGCGGGTAATTTCATCCGGGCCGAAAAATTCCGCGCGACCAGTGCGAACCTGATCGATTAAATGAGGAAATCCTCTTTGCAACGCCTCGATCGCCGCATCTTCTTCATAATCTCTCGCCGGTCCCTTGAGAAACCGCAACAGCAAAACCCGGCTTTGCTGCGGCATATTAATCCCCAGACCAATGGAGCGCAACACCACCCCCAGGGCCGCCTGGGACTTGCCCTTACCCGCTCCATCATACACGTGAATCTGACCCACCATGCGCTCGTGAGACGCTTGAGCCGTGCGAATGCCAATACCAGTCCTTGTCATATGCGAGTATTTTCTAGTCCACTCCATTCCTATTATCCGAGGTTTCGTCGCCCAAAAAACAACTGATGAATGCTCCTCCACCTGCGACGCCCGGTGGTGATGTCTTGATGAGAAGGGCTTATCCCTCCCCACAGGCGGCACGATCGCCTTTTCAGTATCCCTACGAGATGAGGCTCCTCCAAACCTCGCCCGATCGCCAACCTGCTACGCGAGAAAAGGAGAGTGCGGCGAATCTGGTTCAAAGGCCAAAATTTTTCCGCCACCTCCGGATCCGTGACGCCTCACCCCCGCAATCAAACGCGATCGGCGATCGGCTAAACTAAGGGTAGGAATTTCACCACTTCGCCAACCCGATGGGGAGACCATTTGATGTTCTATATTTTACCCATTACGGCCATTATCTTTCAAGCATTTTTTTTACTCATTTCCATCGCCATCGAATCCAATAGTTTGCATCGAGAAATTCGCCTCAGCCGCAAAATGAGCGTCGAATACGCCCTTTCGATGAATTTGGTGGCGGCAGTTTTGGGGTGGATTTTGTTTTTTTACCTCTACAAATTGCTGTCACCTTCTATAAAAATACAACTCCTAGAATATATCTTTTTTAATCGACTCCGACCGAATGTCGGCGGGTGGATTATCTTATTTGCATTTGTCATATTTTGGCTAACTTTTTTTGTGAAAGTCATTGTTTTAGTCAACTTAAATCGACTGAGCGATCCGAATTATCCCCTGCAAGAAGACGACCCAGAGTCCCCCCTTAGCTCCTCTCGACGCAAAATCAAAAAATCTCCCGAACGCCGACAAGCCCTAACCGTGTTATGGGGTCATGCCTACAGTAACAGTACCATATTAGCAATTTTGCTGTTAAAAGAGTTTTTGCCCGTGCGATGATAAAGTGGATAGTTAAATTAATAGAAAAGCTAAAACCGACCCAGCCTTTTTCTTGGGAAACCTGTGTATTGTTAAGCATATTTTCCTGGCTCGTCTCCTTCTTTTCCTTGCTGCAGGTGCCGCCGGCCCTCTATGCCTACGAATTAACCAACAATGCGGCTTGGGTATTTTTTATAGTCGGAACCACCTGGTGGCAAGCGGAAAAACCCTGGAAAATATTGGGGATTAATTTGGGGCCGTGGGCGATTGGATTATTGCTGACCATTTTATTTTTTGAATATTTACCCGATCGCTGGTTCATTCAGATAGGAATTTGGAGTTGGCCGATTTTGGCGGCAGCGATCGCCGCTTTGCCAAAAGTGCTACCCAAAATGAAACTCACCGCGCCCCCGGTGGAAGTGCGCCCGCAATTGGTGCGGTTGTTGTTTACCAACTTACTGGTGAGTTGCTGGTTGCAATTTTTATTGTTAATTAATAGCGGGATAGCCGATTATCCGACGTTATTGCAATCGGGGGATTTTAACCAGAGTTCCTTTGCAATTAGAGTCGGTCGCTTAGAGGAAATCCCGGCGCGCGGGGAAAGTATTTTAAACTCGATGGAAGCGTTTATCCGCAGTCAAGTGGAGGGAGAACAGTGGGGGAAAGTGGAGCTATTGGTATCGAAGTGGGAAACCCAAAACAAGGAGCTGGAAAACCAAGTGAAAACCCGACTTTCGCCCCTACCGGAAAATCAATGGTGGAACCTGACAGAAATCATCGTGCAAACCCAAGGGGGGTATTTAATACAGTTATTTGCAACTTGGGAAAGATCCCCCTCGGATAACCCGCCACTGAAGTGGAAAAAAAACTGTCAGATCGAGCGGAATTTAGCTCAACCCACTCCCGGAAGCGCGGAACTTCCCCCGATCGCCGTAGGGCGCGGGTCCCTCCAATGCCAACCCGCCATCCGGATTCGCTCAGAAAATCCGTGACTCTGCGCCGGGAACGGAGGAGATAAACCCCTCTAAACCATCAAAAAGGGGCGCGAAGAGACCGAAATGGCGATCGCCGAGTTGCGATCGCTACTCGCTTTTTCCTAAAATAGGCCAAACTGAGATATTCTATTAAAATCCAACTGCCAAGGGATAAAGGAGGGGACCGCGTGAATCTGACGAGAACGAAAGCGATCGCTGCTAACGTATTTTCCGAAGTCATTCGCGATCGGGTACTGTACTTTATCGTATTGTTTGCCTTATTTTTTGTCGGCGCAATGCAACTGCTACCGGAATATGCCGTACTCACCGAAGATAAAATATTGCTCGATTTAGGCATCGCCGCGATCGGGATTCTCGGCTTAATCGTCACGGCATTTGTGGGCACAGGACTGGTGAACAAAGAAATCGAAAATCGCACCGTCCTCCTGTTGCTTGCCAAACCCATCAGTCGAACGGAATTTATCGTCGGCAAACATCTGGGATTGTGTGGGGTAATTGCCGTATTAATTGCCGTGACCAGTGCAATTTATCTGGGATTGATGAGCTTGCAAGGAGTGGCTTATCCCCTGGGCAGTATGATAGTGGCGCTGTTATTTTTATTCTTAGAGCTGGCATTACTCACCGCCGTAGCGATCGCCCTCGGCGTCTTTACCAGTTCCTTACTTGCCACCTTGCTCACCTTTGGACTCTACGTGATGGGTCATCTAAGTGGCGAAATCCTCAAAGCCGGAGAACTGAGCAAAAGTCCCGCGCTCCAAACCATCACCCACGGATTATATCTTATTTTACCCAACTTGTCGAGTCTGGATTTAAAAAATCAAGCGGTTTATGGTATATTGCCCGACGGACTCACCCTGCTTTTCAATGCAATTTACGGCATATTTTACACCATCGTTATGCTGGCGATCGCTAACTTTATCTTCGCGCGGCGACAGTTTTAAAGCCCCGGGAAACGCAGCAGATTTTCCCAACACCACTACACAAAACCCCGGGCTACGCTACACTAGAGAGGGCAACCTCTAGCACGTAACTCGCAGAAATTGCCCTGCTACACCGGAACTTTTGACCATTGATTTGTCGCCCAACCTGCCAATCATGCAGAAACTCGAACAACTCCGAACCTTATTTCAGCAAATGGATCGGGCATTAATTGCCTATTCTGGCGGTATTGATAGCACCTTAGTGGCGAAAATCGCCTATGACGTCCTCGGCGATCGCGCTTTAGCCGTCACCGCCGTTTCGCCTTCTTTACTTCCCGAAGACTTAGAAGATGCGCGAATTCAAGCCGCCGCGATCGGGATTCCCCACGAAGAAGTGGAAACCCAAGAAATGGCCAATCCCAACTACACCGCCAATCCCGTCAATCGCTGCTATTTCTGCAAAAGCGAACTGCACGATACCTTAAAACCTTTGGCCCTGTCTAGGGGATATCCCTACGTCGTCGATGGCGTCAATGCAGATGATTTAAAAGACTATCGCCCCGGGATTCAAGCCGCAAAAGAACGGGGGGCGCGATCGCCCCTCGCCGAAGTCGGCGTCAGCAAAACTGAAGTGCGCCAACTCGCCAAACAACTCGCCTTACCTTGGTGGGATAAACCCGCCCAACCCTGTCTCAGTTCTCGCTTTCCCTACGGCGAAGAAATCACCGTTTACAAACTCCAACGAGTCGGGCGCGCCGAACGCTACTTGCGTCAACTCGGGCTGCAAAATCTCCGCGTTCGGTCTGAAAAAGACACCGCCCGCATCGAATTGCCTCCAGAACAAATTAAAGACTTCGCGATCGCTCAAGATTTACCCGCTTTGGTATCCGCATTTCAAGAATTCGGCTTCGTTTATGTCACCTTAGACCTGGAAGGCTATCGCAGCGGGAAGCTCAACCAAGTCTTACAACCCGAAGTTTTAGCCGCTCGATCGTAACGCTTTTTCCTCAAAAATAAAACCGTTAAGCTGGGCGATCGCTCAGCTTAACCCTTCGGATTTTCTGCTGTGCGATCGCCCTTCCATTATCCCACGCCTATCTTAATTTTATCCCCCCCTCCCCTTCACTCCTTCCCATTCCCGAGAATCCCCGAAAAACGGGCCAGTGGGAAAAGGGGGATTCGAGGGGTTCTTATCCCCCGCCACCATAACCCTTGTGGCAGATTTTTCTTACCTTTCCCTAGACGATCGGCACCATCGGCGATAAAATCAAGAGACTTGCATTGTGGGCGTTGCTATTGACATTGCCCCTCTATTGTCTCAACCTGCCATGTCATTGTTAAAAAAAGTGTCTGACAAACTCAGGAATGCTAGTGAGGATTCCAATTTTCTCCATCTCATCGAAACCCTGCAAATTTTTATTGCCAAAATTCTCTCGGTGCTGATGGTGATTATCATCATCGTAGCGATTTTTGATTTAATTGTTTTACTGGCTCAAAAAATATTGATAACACCTGTTGGCTTTTTTAATACCACTTTATTTGAAATTTTTGGATTATTTTTAAACGTTTTGATTTCAATCGAGATTTTAGAAAATATCACGGCTTATTTGAAAAAACATACGGTTCAAGTAGAATTAGTGATAGTCACCTCTCTGGTGGCTGTAGCGCGAAAAATTATTATTTTTGACTTGACCAAATATTCGGGGAATGATTTACTAGGATTAGCGGTCGCAATTTTTGCCCTCTCCATTAGCTACTGGATCGTTCGCACGATGAACGCCAAGCGCAGGTAACTCCTTCGCGGCTTCGTTGGCGATCGCAAGGCAACCTAGTGCTACATTTTTTAGCATCAAGTTCCCCTTGACGCCGGCTGTGTCTGTACCCTCAAGCGATCGGGATTGAATTTTTTCAAATAAACGCCGAGATTGTATCCCGATTTCCCTGCATTCTCATACAAGTGCGCTACAAAAGCGATACCTGTGGCGTTCAACTCAAACCCTCCCATTCAAACCAATTTCGCTCCCGAAACCCGCCAAGTATGAATCGAGTGCCCTGATGCCCCCGAAACCGAAATTCAAACCGATTGCAACTAGCGGCATTCCTTCGTTGCAGACAAAATAAATACCCCCGCCCACAGCATCGATCGCTTGTTTATATAGCCCGGGCAGAAAGCAGCAGGCAAATCGCTCCTCCTTTTCTCCGGTGCGATCGTTGAGTATTATACTGCATTTGACGGGCAAAAGGTTTGCATAGAAATTAGCCCGCCTCGGAAAAGCGATCGCGCGAAAGGTCCGGACTTCCAATCAGCCGAGTTTGTATCTTTTTCTCCCACCAATTCCCCCAGATTCGGACTCGAACTCCATCGAGACGATTGCATTTTTTCACCATAAAAAAACCCCGGTTTATGCCAAAAAACCGGGGGGTATCGAACGCTCAATAGCAGAAAAGCGATGAGAACTTAGCCATCAAAAGAGAAGAACCGTGCAGTCCAATGTCAAGAGAATTAAACGTTGATTGCTGTGCCGAGACAAGCCGCCAAATCTTCATCCGGAGTGGTAATAGATTTGAGATTGTACTTTTGGGATAAGAGCTGAAACACATTCGGCGAAATAAATGCCGGCAGAGTCGGTCCCAAGCGGATATTTTGAATGCCCAGATAGAACAGGCTCAGCAAAATAGCCACGGCTTTTTGTTCGTACCAGGACAAAATCATCGAAAGCGGTAGCTCATTGACCTCTACATCAAAAGCATTGGCCAAAGCCAGGGTAATTTGAACTGCAGAGTAAGCATCATTGCATTGACCCACATCCATCAACCGAGGAATGCCACCAATGTCGCCGAGTTCCTTATCGAAAAAGCGGAATTTGCCACAGGCGAGGGTCAGAACCACGCAGTCTTCCGGGACTTTTTCGACTAATTCGCTGTAGTAGTTGCGCGTCGGTTTCGCCCCATCGCAACCGCCGACTAAGAAGAAGTGACGAATCTCGCCGGCTTTAACCGCTTCGATGACGCGATCGGCAACTTCGAGTACCGCATGGCGGGCAAAACCGGTGGTGACGTGACGCGGATCCCCAACTTCGGTAAACCCAGGCATTGACAAAGCCATTTCGATCGCCCCACTGAAGTCGCGGTTTTCGATGTGGGTCAATCCGGGCCAACCTACCGGACCGCAAGTGAAGACGCGATCCTGATAAGATTTTTGAGGAGGCATCAAACAGTTGGTGGTCATCACGATTGGGCCGGGGAATTTGGCAAATTCTTTAGTTTGATTTTGCCAAGCGGTACCGTAGTGACCGTACAGATGGGGGTATTGTTGTTTTAAACCGGGATAGCCATGCGCCGGGAGCATTTCCCCGTGGGTGTAGATAAAAATGCCCTTGCCTTCGGTTTGTTTGAGCAGTTCTTCCAAGTCTTTCAGGTTGTGACCCGACACCAGAATCGCTTTACCTGGGGTGGCCCCTAGGGGAACCTGGGTGGGAACCGGATGACCGTAGGATCCGGTGTTGGCCAGATCCAGCAGTTCCATCGTCCGCAGGTTGATTTCGCCGACTTTCAGGGCGAGGTTAACCCAGTCGTCCAGAGAGAGGGTGTCGTCGCCGAGAGATGCCAGGGCTTCGTGACAAAAGGCATAGACTCGTTCGTCTTCTTGGCCGAGTTCTTGGGCGTGGTAGGCATAGGCGGCGATGCCTTTGAGTCCGTAGATAACCGTGAGTTTGAGGGAGAAGATATCGACGTTTTGGGCGGATTTGGAGATAAATTGGTATTCCAGGTCGCGCCCTTGTTCGACGAGTTCGTCCAGGGTTTCGGCGGGTTGAAAGTGGGCGGCGGGATCCGAGATGCGGTGTTCCGGGGCGATCGCGCGCAGTTGAGATTTGAGGTTTTCTCTCAGGGCAATCCCTTGGTGGATGTAGTCAACGAAGCTATCGGGATCGAAGTTGACGTTGGTGAGGGTGGAAAAGAGGGTTTCGCAAGTGAAGCGATCGGCTTGCAGGTTGGTGACACCCACTTCCCGGGCGGCGATCGCCACCTGTCCGAGTCCGCGCAACACATGGGTTAAAAGGTCTTGTAGGGCATCAACTTCTGGGCTTTTGCCGCAAGACCCCCATTGATAGCATCCTTGTCCGCCGGCAGTTTGTTCGCATTGGCTGCAAAACATAGGTCATTTCTCCTTTGTGGCTTTTGAGTTCTTAATTTTTATGGTAGGGAGGTGGAATGGAATGCGCCTTGACTTAAGTCAAGGGCCGATAGATTTTTTAAAATGAGGGACGATTTTAGGCATTGGAGGAGTGTGGATTGGGAATGGATAGAACGGAATTTTTGGGGCAAACGCGGTTATTTGGCGGGGTGTCCGCCCGCGATCGCGAAGCAGTAGCGAAAATTGCGATCGCGCAAGAGTATGAGAAAGGAGCGGTGTTGTTTTGGGAGGGAGATCCGGGGATCGGTTTTTTTGTGGTGGTTTCTGGGCGGGTGAAGGTGTTTAAGGAATCTTTGTCAGGAAAAGAACAAATTTTGCAAATTTTTGGAGCGTCACAGCATTTTGCCGAGGTACCTGCGTTTGATGGGGAATGTTTTCCGGCTTCGGCGGCGGCGTTGGAGGATTCTACAGTGTTGTTTTTTTCCCGAACGGCTTTGCTGGGGCTGATGCGGGAAAATCCAGCGATCGCAATTAATATGTTAGCCGTTTTTGCCGGTCACTTGCGGCGGTTTGCCCGGGTGATTGAAGATTTGTCCTTGAAGGATGTGCCGCAACGATTGGCGGCGTATTTGGTGGAGTTAAGCCAGTCGAGTCCGGAATCCTTGCCCTTTGTGGAATTGGAGATATCGAAAAAGGAGTTGGCAGCATTTCTCGGCACGATTCCGGAGACGCTTTCGCGGGTGTTTGCCAAACTCAGCCACTGCGGAGCGATCGAAATTGAAGGCTCGCAAATTCGGGTGTTAGACGAGGATCTTTTGAGGAGCTTTGCGGGAGATACCCAAGCCCCGCCCGGTGGAAGGGGGTAGCCGGGAGAAAGGCGAGAATCTGGCCGTGAAAGGGCGATCGCCCATCCGCACAAGTCCGCCCTTTGGCCGATTTTCTTCACTGATTGACCTCGGATAAATATGGTGTTAGACCCGGCATCGCGAGAGTGTTGCCTTGTGGCAAAGCACAGCCACCAGAGCGCCCGAGGGTATAGACCCACCCCGATTTCCCCTGCTTCGCCCAACATGAGCCGAGGCTTCCTCTGTGCCCCTGCAGCGCCATTTGGGCAGTGAAGTTCAAATATATTTCCGCCGTGGAAATTCTACGGGCTGGAAAAAACCCAGGATTTAAACTCATGCATTGTTATTGCCAATCCACCGCCAACACTTCCCCGGGCTTGTACCCCCGCCGCGAAACCATGCAGCACTCCCGCAACCCTCACGCGCCAAGCCTCACTCTGGAGAGAACTCCGCCAGTAACGTTCGCGAATTCGGGCAGGGCAGAACTCGGACGCTTTGGGAAATCCTTGCACCAGATGTTTCCTCCCCCCTTCCCCTGGACAAAGCACCTGTGCTGCGGTGGCTTCCATTTTCTCCTCGCCCCCTTGCATAACTTCCCAACTCCCCGCGAGTCCACCGAGTCGATCGCGGGATCGGTGGTTTTTCCTCCCAAGCCGCCTTGCTAAGGCTACCTTCTAAAACCTAAAATGGTATAAAATAGGACAGTTTTTTGTTGGGGATTTTTGTTGATTTTTGTCTATTTCTTGTGTTATGATGTCCTAGCTCCAGCAAGTATAAGCTATTCGAGCCAGAAAATAGGGGTTTTGACCGGGGGAAATCGTCCGAGGAAACAGTCCCCTGTAGAGAACTCCTTTGGCCTCCTATTTATCCAATAGTTTAGCACGTGGAATTCGCAACTCGTTAGATAGAATATGCGAAGCCACAAGGAGCGGCCCTCTTCTAGGGGGGTTGCAAAGTGGTCTATCCCTCTCTAAACTAAACGGTGGTCGTTCTGGGGTCAAGCTTGATTTTTTATTCAAGGGGGCAAGAAATGCCGGGTAGGGAAAATTTTTACCGCCGGGAGGGAAGCAAAACCCTGGGGTAGGGGGAAAGGTCAAGGGGGAAAATCAAGGAGATAATAACGCGCAAATCGCTTGTGGGGCGGCGATTGTGGCTGTTTTTATCCGGCAAGTAAATAGGGGTGCGAAACCCTCGGAAGGGCGATCGCTACCCGAAAGAAAAAAAAATTTCAGCAACCTTGGGTAAAAAAGCGTGCAAATTAGAAGAAACACAGTATAATGAAAATTGGAGTATCGTTTGTAAAAGCGAGAGAACTATCTTGAGCAATCCAATTCCACAAGACTTTCTCAAACAAGTCGCCAAACAGCGCGGCGTATCCGACGCCGAGCTAGAAACCGTGATCATGGCGCTCGATGGGGATTCCACCGCCTCGATCGCCACCAAATTGGGGATTAGCAACATTGCAGTACGCAAGCGTCTCGGCGAAGTGTACCGGAAATTTAGCATTTACGGACGCGGACCTGGGAAGCTAGCCGAACTGCGGCACCAGCTCATCTACCAATACCAGGATCGGGAGAAAGAAATGGCTCCCCCGCCCCCGGCGACACCCAAAACCAAAACCAAAGCCACCCCAGCCAAAACCTCTCCCACTCCCACACCCCGGGCCAGCCAGAACCAAGATTGGGGTGAGGCTCCCGATGTGTCCCAACTGGTGAAGCGCACCGAAGAGCTCGATATCTTAGAAGAGTTAATCGTAGACGAAGGAACGCGGTTGCTGGTGCTGCTGGGCATGTCCGGGAATGGCAAAACCGTACTGTCAGTGCAGATGGCCAAAAAGCTGCAACAAGACTTTGATTACATCGTGTGGCGATCGATGGCGGGAACGCCTTCGGTGGAAGACTTGCTTGGGGGCATCATCCAGTCGCTTTCCACGCAAAAGAAACTGGAGTTACCCGAAGATGCCACAGGCAGAATTACCTGCTTATTAGAGCTGATGCGGAAAAATCGCTGCTTGGTGATTTTGGATGATTTCGAGACCGTCCTAGAAAGCGACGAACTCGCCGGGAACTATCGTAAGGGATACGAAGGCTATCGCGAACTCATCAAACGCTGTGCGGAAAGCACCCATAAAAGCTGCCTGACGATCGCCACCGACGAAGAACCCGCCGAAATCTCCTTGCTCGAAGGCGGAAAAGTGCGGACGCTGCAACCGATGGACTACGAAGATGTAGCGCGCGAAATCTTCAAAGACAAAGGCGTAAGCCCCACCGAAAAAGAGTGGAAAGAACTGGTGAAGCGCTATGCGGACAATCTGCTGGCCTATAAGATTGTTGCGACAACCATTAAAGATTTCTTTAACGGGAACACCGGCAGCTTCTTGAAAGCCACCGAACTGTTCGTGGAGGATACCCTCACCGACTTGCTCGAACAGCAATTCGAGCGGTTGTCCCCCTCAGAAGAAGAAATCGTCTACTGGTTGGCCATCGAAAACGGTCCGGTTTCGATTTCGCGGTTGCGCGAAAATCTGTTGTTGCCGGTTTCCTTGTCCGATATGCTGAAAAATCTCGATTCCCTAACGCGGCGATCGCTGATTGAAAAACAAGAAACCGCCTCCGACATTTTCTTTACCCTGCCACCGTTGGTGATGAAATTCGTCACCAGCAAATTGGTAGACAATGCCTGCGACGAACTCAAACAGTTGATGAAAAATCAAAGCCTCGAAAACATGAGGATTTTCATTCAACACAATCTGACCAAAGAAGTCAGCAGCGGCAAAAAAGGCACCAAATTGCAAGGCACGCCAGTCATGCAACAAATTAAAAATCAGTTGCAATATATAATAATGCGAACTGGCGGATATGACGATTTAATGAATATCCTCAACAACATGGCAAGTACCTTGCAAGACAAACCGAAAATGGAAGTTGGATATGCGAACGTCAACCTCCGCAATTTGGTTTCCGCGCTAGGAACTTAAGCCTTCGCGCAGCTAAGTACACTCGCCGCGATCGCCGCTCCCTGAAGCGCGATCGCGCCCAGTTCGCGGTTCTCGCACTTGGGTTAGGAACTTCCTAGCCCATCTTCCCTTTTCCAGACCAGCTTCACACCGCCTCTGCTGGCCATCAAACTTTTAGGCAACCAAGAGGAAGGTAGAGAAGCATCAGCATCCCGCTCTGAAGTAGCGGGGCTTCGTGCCTCGTTAATTTAGGTAGCTGACCCGCCTAAGTGCCTCACGCACTCCGTT
>NZ_JAYFEQ010000397.1:0-324 GCF_055795085.1 Phormidium sp. CCY1219
TATCCCTTGTCATGGGAGCTGATTTTCGCTTGATATTCCTCAATTATGATGAGGTCTCTTGCGGTTTTACGGTCGTGACAGTGGCGATGCAATGCTTGGCGGTTTTTATGGGTATCTTTACCCTCCGCCGCTAGAGGTTTAATATGGTCTACCTCAATTAGGTCACTGTCCGTGAAGAACAGGCCGCATTCATTACACCTGCCTTTTTGTTCCTTCAAAAGTTTGGCTAACTTAGCTGGTATTCCAACCTTGTTAATTCCTCTCTTACTCCAGTAAGCCCAATCTCCATCAAATGGAGACTTATCACCTTTGACTTTGATGTGT
>NZ_JAYFEQ010000398.1:0-6579 GCF_055795085.1 Phormidium sp. CCY1219
TCGTGTACGAGGGAAATGGAGCCTTGTACTTTCTAAAAAAAGGAAGTCCTGTGGGACTGCTGTTTATGTAAGGGGGGGCGAATTGCTCCCCATACATAAATGACAGGGGTTTCCATTCGCCCCCCTTACCAACCCCTAATTTTCTATGATGGCAAACACAAAAAAAGCGATCGCATTTTGCACCCCATTGTCTGCGATCGCCCTGGGTATCCTAGGGGCGATCGCCACCACAACCCTGCTGTTTGGGCAATCTGCTGTTGCCCAAGAAAGCAACGGTGCGGACGATTTAATCGAACCGCAACTGGAAAACAGCCGCGATCCGTTTGATGGCACTACTGGTGAAGGGGAAACCTTCGACGTACTCGATATCATTCACCGCGCTAACCTGGGTGGAGGTCGCAGTATGCAGGAGTTTCGCCTGGAAAAAGAGGAAAATATCAATGATGCGGCGGCTCAATTCCGCATGAGACAGTTAGAGTTACTGCGAAATCAATCCGAAGGGATTCCGGTTCGGGAAGCGACGCCCGCAGAAGCAGTGACGCCGGCAGACAATTAAAGAATGCAGGCGTAAGCAATTGCGGTTTAAATTTTACCAGAACAATCCACGCCGATGGTTCCTGCACCATCGGCTTTTATTATTGGGAAGTTGTCGGGTGGAACTCACCACACAGCACTGGGAGGGTGGGGAATGCCCACCGCGCTTGAGGTTTGATTCGCTTCACCGTGCTTATTATTTTGCGTACACTCCTTAAAAAAAGGATAGTGTAAAGACACGGCATACCGTGTCTCTACTACCAGAGGTGTTTTTCAATCAAGGGTTAAGAAAATTGCGATTAATCCTGACGCAATTGGGTGAGCATCATGCCAAACCACTGGTTGGGGTCGGTCCAGGATTTCACCGGGTGCAAGCCTTTGCGCTGCAGATAATCTGCCATTTGAGGTAACTCGAATTTGCGGGAAATTTCGGTGAGAATCGTCTCGTCTTTTTCAAATTCCACGGTTAAATCCAGGGTGCGCAGTCGCACGGTTTGCGATCGCCGACTTTGGAGGTGCATTTCGATGCGGCGTTGCTCTTGATTATAAAATGCCCGATGCTCGAATTGCTGCGGGTCGAAATTCCCATCAAATCGCCAATTCAGATGATGCAGCATATTGAGATTAAATGCGGCTGTCACCCCTTGGGCGTCGTTATACGCCGGTTCTAAAATCTCTTTGGATTTGTGCAAGTCAATTCCGAGCAAAAAATACTCTCCCACTTGCAGGGCGTCGATAATCTCAGAGAAGAAAATATCGCATTCTTGGGGATTCAAATTACCTAAAGTGCTGCCCAAAAAGCAAATCATCCGACTGGGGAGAGGGGAGGAACCTAGGGATGTCAAAGCCACTTCGTAGGTACTCACTAACCCATGCACGTTCAGGGAGGGATAATCCAACAATAACTGCTGAGCGCTACTTTCTAAAATGCCGCCACTGACATCAATAGGAAGATAGCGCAGGGGATGTGCCAATTCCTGATAGGCATCGAGGAGAATTCGGGTTTTGGTGGAACTTCCGCTGCCGAGTTCTACAATTTCGCACGGTCCGGTGAGTTGGGCAATTTCCGGGGCACATTGGCGCAAAATGGTGGCTTCGGTGCGGGTGGGATAATATTCCGGTAATTCGCAAATTTGCTCGAACAGTTCGGAACCGCGATCGTCATAAAAATAGTGGGGCGATAGAGTTTTGGGGGTGTTTTTCAACCCGGCGATCGCGTCAGCACCGATATCGATTTGGGCGTCGGAAACCGTGGAACCGATTAAGCGTTCGAGACGCAAGCGATCGCCCTCGATATCGCGATCGCTGGCTACTTTGGTGGAGAATTCTAAATTATCAGAAGGTTTTGAAACTTTCATCAGTATCTATTCAGTGGAGGCACAAACGAAGTCGGAGTCTGCTTAGTTTTAGAAACCCATGATTTGGCATTTCTAAACCCTAGCGGATTCCAGTTTTTTATTGTCCCATCCTCTCGGCAGTTTCCGGGCACGGACTTGGAGATTTTTGATAGGAATTTCTAATGAATTGTTCCGGTTAATTAATCTGGGGTTGTGAGAGAAAAGTGGTCTATGCTTCCCTAGGGTATCGGTTCGGTATTAGATCTAGGGGACCTGAAACCGGTGTTTTCGCCCTAATAGGTTGCTAATTAGTAATAGTTGGGTGAAGAAACCAGGGTCTCTAACCTCGACTACACCGACGCCCTAGGGGTAGAGGTTTCAATGCGGATTTTTGGCAAGAGAGAGGGCGCACGGCGGTGCGCCCCGAGGAAAACGCGACTGCTGATGTTATGCCCGTCTTTTACTCCACATCCCGGGCACAGCGAAATCCGGCGAAAATTTGCCGAACCCAGGGGTAATACCAGTTGCGGAAGCTACAGCGCATCGCCCAAGGGCGAGTGGTCCAACTTCCGCCCCGCAATACCCGATGTTCTCGGTCAAAATAGGCTTGGGAATAGCCGGGGTAGGGATAGGGTTGAAACCCACTATACCCGAGAAACCAGCTTGATGTCCATTCCCACACATTCCCCAGCATGTCGTAACATCCGTAGGCACTCATCCCGGCGGGATAGGCATTGACGGGGGTGGTTTGAGCCTGTCGGTTATCCAGATTGGCCCGATCGCCGGTGGGAAATTCATCCCCCCAAGGATAGGTTCGTTTGTGCTGGGTTTGCGGATCCCAGCTTGCGGCTTTTTCCCATTCTGCCTCGGTGGGGAGTCGCTTCCCGACAAATCGGGCGTAAGCCTCGGCTTCGTAGTAACTGACGCCGCAGACGGGATGGTTCTCGAACCCGGGTTTGTCGTTCCAATGCAGGGGCTGGGTGATTTGGTGAGTTTGTCGCCATTCCCAACCCTCGCTTGACCACCAGCGCGGAGTGTGATATCCTTCTTGGTCGATAAATTGCCGAAATTCGCCGCAGGTGACGGGATAGCGATCGATAAGGTAGGCGGGAAGGTACTGGCGATGGACCGATCGCTCGTTATCCAATGCCTCTGGCGCATCGCTTCCCAACTCGCACTTGCCGGCAGGAATTTCGATTTCCCGATCCGATGACAGGGGGTCAGGGCATTTCGCCTCGCCGGCTGCCCGCCGGGGCGATCGCTGCAATTGCAACAGAAAAGCAATGGTTTCGGTGTGCTGACATTCGTGCTGCAGGATAAACCGCCACAGGGTTTCTTGTTGCTCCATCGGCGCGCTGTCGAGGTAGCCGAAAACTTGCTCTCGAATGCACTGGAGATAGTCAACAATCTCGGGCAAGGGAGGCAATTCAACCCGTTGGTGTTTGGGCAATCCATCCTGGGCCATCAGGCGGCGATACTGGGGAAACAGGGGCGCTTTTCCGGCGCAGCGTTCTAGCAACCACAACCCCTCGGTAAATCCAATGTGCCCCAAATGCCAGCCCACGGGACTGAAGTCGGGATGCACTTGGCGGCGAAAGGTGTCCTCTTCCATGTTTTCAAACAGTTTCAGGGTGCCCCTGCGACACTGCTGCATGGCATGGCGGATCTGGTTTTTCGCCTCAAGTGGGCGATCGCCACCCGGTTTAGATTTGATTGATGTTGATATCAAGATTCTCTCCCACTGTGATAAGACTTTCTTCTGGAAGTGAATTCCAGTCGCCGTCAAATAAGGGTTCTGAGGCAATTATCACCGAATCGGGGAAGTTGGGATCGTCGCGCAACCAATACAGGGAAGGAGCAGCAGATTGGTTGGCGAAGCGCGACGCCACCAACTGATGACCGTCGCTGACCACCAGATTGGCCGAAAATTTCACGCCTTGCGGTTTGGCAAGTTCGGTTAAGGTGGCTAAGGTGCTGCTCAATGCGGCGGTTAATGGTGGATGGGTTTGCTTGTGATGGTCTGCGGTGACATCTAAGGTGGATAAGAACAGGGCGAAAATATGCTCGGAGTCGGTGGTTCCGCCAATTTGTTGGTAAAGGTCATCGGCGAGTCGATTGCGAAGCGGGCGATACAGGGTTTGGCGGAAGTTCTCGATAAATCCGTTGTGAATCCCGAGGATGCGGCGATCGCCAAAGGGCGGGCAATTGCTCAGATCCACCGCCTGTCCCGGGGTGGCGCTGCGAACGCATCCGAGTACGCATCCGCTTTCGATATAGCGACTCAATTGGGGCAGGTTGATGTCACTCCAGATCGGAAGCAGGTTTTTGTAGGTAAAGGGGTCGGTGTTGTTTTCCGGATGATACCACCCAATCCCAAACCCGTCGGCATTCACCACTCCGGAGGTCATTTCCCGGGGTTCGTAGCTTTGCACGATTAGGGAGTGTTCCGGTTTCAGTAATAGGCGATCGAGTAGAATTGGGCGACCCATATAGGCCATTAAGCGACACATGATAGCATCTTTCCTTGCTTTTTGTCCTGTAGCATTTTAAGTCAGTTCGGCTCGATTTGCCTTTTATTTAATGTTCTTTTTCTTTGTCGCTACACTTGCTCTTGGAAAGCCTGATTCTATATCGGTTTCATCCCCGGTTTATCGAGGGAAGCATCCGGGGCGCTTCCCGGAGTCCCTCCTTGGGTCCCTCCTGCCTCCCCTTGGGGGGCATCAGACCCCTCCGGGTGGCGATCGCCCAGGTTGCGGCTTTGCCCGCAATGCGAGTTGTCTCAACCTATTAAAATGCCCTTGCATGTCTGTGCCTTCGATTGGCCTCCCCCTCATTTACAATAAAAAAGCCCGCTCAATTCTATATCCAACCCTAAGCAACTCCATGAAGTATATTACCCTGTTTGTTATCCTCGGTACCTGCCTCACCGTTTTGGGCATTTTTTTGGGATTTCCCGGCTTGCTCTTGTTCTGGCTGGGACTGGATTTTTTAATCGTTGCTGTGGCTTATGCGGCTAGGGATAGTGGCATTTTTGGCAAGCGCGCGTCGGGTCAACTTTCCTGGGGAGCATCGCTTTTATTGCTGCCTTACCTGTTATTTACTTGGCTCATTTGGCACGGCCAACGCTTGCTTTTACGGGAAGATGCTTATAACTACATTGCCCCGGGGCTGTGGATGGGGCGGCGATTGTTGCGTGGAGAATTGCCGCCAGATATTCAGTTGATTGTGGATTTAACGGCGGAGTTCCCCGAACCTCAATCGGTGATTCGGGACAAAGACTATATTTGTTTGCCCACATTGGATGCCAATGTGCCGAATCTGGAAGCCTTTCGCGATTTAGTGAAAACTATTGCCAATTGTGACGGAAATGTTTACATTCACTGCGCCATCGGTCATGGGCGATCGGCCACTGTGGCGGCGGCGGTTTTGCTGGAAAAAGGCTTGGCGAAGGATGTCCAATCCGCTGAGGACTGGTTGAAAAAAGCTCGCCCTTGGATTAAGTTAAATTCCGCTCAGCGATCGCTCTTGGAACGGGCGATAAAATCTGGGAGCATCCCGATTTTGTAAATAAGTAAAAGTACGATTTTCTCTCGCCTAATGTTTAGTTTATCTTTATACTTTAGAATGCAAAAAGCTGACCGATTGGCAAAAACGGCTTTTAGAGTAGGCTTTTGAATTCTCAATTTTTTTTCAAATAAAACCACAGAGTAATCCGCTTAAACTCTATAGCACATCATTGAAGTAAGCACAGGTAAGTTTAAGCATTTGGTTTACATTTTGAGTTAACCATTGAGCGCCAGTAAGCTTTAATCTTTTATCAATCTATTTCACCGCTGATTCTACGGCTCCCGAACCGATCGAGCAAATCTTGTCCCTGGGCAATTTTTTATTGAGCTATAATTTGTCAAATGCTTTAAGTTGATGGCACTTAACGTTGTGTCACACCGTCTAAAGACTTCTGAGGAGGCTGTCTCAATTTCTCCTAATCCCTTTCAGGGATTGAAACAAAAACTGCTAAAAAAACCCGATTGATTATCGCCCATAAAGGACAATCAATCGGGTTTATCAGGCGATAACTTTTGGTGCAATCCTAACGCGGTGGGGAAAATTGGTTTCTCACCCCGAGGGGACAATCAACCGGGGTTTTTCAGAGGAATTTTTGGCTAAATCGTCACGCCATTGGTGAAGAAACGCGGTTGGGAATCACCACTTTAGCGACAGTTTAGAGACCTCTTTGAAGATTATTGCGATTGCCCGATCGCACTTGCGGTGCAGCCGCCGCGCCGTAATTCACCCGACAGCCCATATTAAAAATACTGGCTCCACATTCCAGGGGAACCACTTCATCATGGAGCATGGCGCTGCAACTGACATAGCCATCGCTATTGGTGTCCTTAATCATGCATTCAATTGGCGTAGCATTCGCATGAGAAGACCAAGATTTCATGCCCATCTCAGCCACAGAATGTTGCCAAAAGAACACCAAGAAAAACAACCCCAATGCCAAACCGGCGATCGCAGTACCCATCAAGCCCACCCGCACTCTCCAGTCACTCAACAGGTTTTGCAGCTTATTCGGGGAAGAGGCTTGCACCTCTGGAGTAGTATTTTTCGTTTCTGATTGTACTTCGCTCATGATAACCTCCGATACGTTTGGAAACCCCCGTGCTTTAGCCGGGGGAGGAAAAACGAACGTGCGGCTTTAGCC
>NZ_JAYFEQ010000399.1:0-393 GCF_055795085.1 Phormidium sp. CCY1219
GCCGTATCGGAGTGAAAGCAGTGCTTTAGGCGCGACAAACTTTCCGAACATTGGCGAAGCACACATCACTCTTCGGAATGAAATCGCGATCGATCCGACACTGAAAATAGACGCAAAATAGGGCAAGCAAAATCATGTCACTTCTCTCTCGTTCCCAGCACATACTGGGCAACCCTCCGCTAGGTTCCGCCTCCCCGCCCAGTCACGATGCCTGCATAATTTCCACCCTTGCTTATCCCAGATAAACGTTACCCCTCAATCCACCTCCATCTTTCTCTGAATCGAGTTTTTTTACCCATTTAAGTCGCCTATAGCTTTTCTCAGATTGATGTGGTACGTAGCCGAATAGTCATTACCGCGCTTGCACCTCCGAAATGAAAAATTCTCTACCTT
>NZ_JAYFEQ010000400.1:0-7240 GCF_055795085.1 Phormidium sp. CCY1219
TTAGGCTGGTCAGGTGGTTAGAAGTACAAGCCCCTGGCTTTAGACATGGGGTTGGTTTCTACGGAGTCCCTGACAGTCCTGGGGATTCACTGTAAACGCTTGCATCGGCAAGCTTGTTTGGCTGTTCCATGTTTTCCGGTGGGTTTGCATTGTTTTCGAGCGTGGTGCTGCGATCGAGAATAATGGTGGTCTGGGGCAAAAATCCGGCATTTTGCAGACGCAAGGTCAAAAATTTTCCGGGAAGTAGGTTTTGCGATCGCCCCAAAAGGGATGGCACGCAATCGGAATGGATCTTTGCCCTTTCCCTATTTTAAATTGTAGAGTTTAAATTGTTGAATGGGGAGTTAATGCCCGGTTCTCCTCGATTGCTGGGTTGGAGATCGTCACCACTCTCGGGACTTGTCGAGAGGGAGGATGCAACGGCGTTTTGCCCGCCATCTTTGGCTGAATCGCCAGCCACCAGTGCGATCGCCTTGTTTCTCCATCCTGCCTGCCTTGCAATCCGAGCAATGTTCGACGGTTCCCCCAGGGGGGGATAAAATATGTGAAGTTTTATGAAAAATAGAGTCAAAACAGGGATCCACCGCATGGCAACTGCTTGAATCACCGGGGCATCATCTGGAATCGGGGAAGAATTGGCTCGAGAATTAGCTCGCCGCCAGATGAACTTGGGAATGGCTTGCGCGATCGCAAGACAAACGCGATGCTCTAGCAGAGGAACTGTAGGCACAACACCCGATGCAAGTTGACTTTACGTCAAGACCTGACGCAACCCAGAGCCGGCACTACAGTTTATGATACTGTGATTGGAAAGAATTTGACCATCGAGGGGTTGATTAATACCATTGTTGGTGTATTAACCATCCATATCTCCCGTAGGGACAAGACCCTGCCTTGTGCTGACAGGCGGTGGAACTCCATCGAGAGGTTAGAAAATTGCTAGAATTTTGCCCCTCGCCGCTCTCGTCACCTATACCAAAAATCGGTAATTTTGTCAACTCTCCAGTGAGAGAGAAGCGATCGCCTTCTGCACTCTGCGATCGCCTCCTCACTTCGAGCGGCAATCCTTGCGTTTGGTTTTCCCCGCTCATTATATTGCCACGGGGGATTTGTCAACCCTCCCACGGGAGATTTTTCTCCTCAGAATTAGCTCTATATTTCAGTCCTAAGATAGATGCGCGAGAGATACTCTGTTAGAGAATTTCCACAATGCCGCGCTGACCGTCAATTCTCACCCATTGACCCTCCTGTAGGGTTTGGGTAGCATCGGCTACATCCATCACTGCCGGGATCCCATACTCCCGGGCCACAATCGCCCCGTGAGACAACTGACCGCCCACCTCCGAAATCAGACCGTTAGCCCTAGCCAAGAGCGGACCCCAACCGGCATCCGTATAAGGCACCACCACAATGGTATTTTCCGCGATCGCGCTTGCCGATTGCAAAGAGCGAATAACTTTCACCGGACCCTCAGCCACTCCCGCACTGGCACCAATGCCGCGCAATTGCTGGCCGGAGAAGGATTGTGGCGCGACTGTTGAAGGAACCCCAGGCGTATGGCCATACACCACCGACGGCACCGATACCAATTGTTCGTCTCGGGCAAAATCCCTGCGCCGGGACGCCACCAACTCCCCCACCCGATCCATGAACGGCGGATCTGCCACTTCAATCATCTGGCGAATTTCCTCAAATTCCAGGAAAAATATATCCCCCGCCTCGGATAGCACTTCTGCATCCAGCCAAACTTGCTCCAACGCTAAAAAGCTCCAGCGCAGGTGAGCGAGTAATTGGCTATAAATCGCACTCACCCGACCTTTCAGATTCAGACGAGGCTGAACCCACTGGGCTTTCATGCCGCTAGAGTTCGACTGTTGTTCCACCGCAGAGGGTTGGAATAACTGCTGAGTGAACAGTTGTCGCACCGGGCGCGGGTCTTCTTTCCACGTGGGAACCGCAATATCCGTAGCCACATCGCTGAGATAGCCGAAAGTCTCGAGAAACTCGTCCAACTGCTCGAAAATCGTCTGTCCGTCCGGCATTTCTGCCAACACCGCAAACAGTTGCGAACAATCCCCGGTTTTATCTCCCGGAAGACTGATTTCTTCCAAATCCGGAAGCATCAGCAGTGCTTCATTCGCCAATTCTTGCAGCGATCGCACCGCCGAGACTTCCGGCATTTGGCTGTAGTCAAGTTCGTTGGCGTTGACTTTGAGCACTGCTTGTCGCGCCAAAAAACTCAAGGGAGCCAAAATGCTGTAGTAAGTCGCTTCCTCTAGCAAATCCAAAATGCGATCGATCCGTCCGAGAATCGCTTTTGGGGTTTTTTCCACGTTGAGGAACATTCGCGTTGCTGCGGGTTCATTAACCCCCGAGGTTTGGCTGGCATTGTTGAGATCCGAGTTGGCCAGTTCCGCAAGAGTTGGAGAAAAGCGCTTGCGATCGGCCTCCTCAAAATCCTGACTGAGGCGGAGTTCCCGGCTGAACAACCGCAGCAACCCCCGCAGGTTGGTGAAGGTAGAACGCATCGGCGGCTTGCTGAATGAGGCTCCTCGCGTTAGAAATTCCAGACTTTCCGGGGGCAACCCCATGCGAAGGAAGATTTGCCCGAGCAACGAAGCGTTAAAGTAAGCCCGCGAAAAGTGCAAGGTAGCGGTTTGTTCGAAATTCAGATTTCTCGACCGTTTGCCCAAGACGATGGTAAAGAGTTTTCCCCAGACACCGCAGGTGAGGGGACGATTGATCGACCAGGTGAGGGGTCGGATGGTACCCGGAATGACTTCAGAGGCAATCTTGCGCGTCCAAATCGGCAACAGAGTGGTTATCGGACGCGACTGCAACAGCCACAGGTTCTCGCCATCATAGGTCCATTCGATG
Source organism: Phormidium sp. CCY1219 (assembly GCF_055795085.1). Taxonomy (NCBI): domain Bacteria; kingdom Bacillati; phylum Cyanobacteriota; class Cyanophyceae; order Oscillatoriales; family Oscillatoriaceae; genus Phormidium; species Phormidium sp. CCY1219. The sequence goes on from NZ_JAYFEQ010000400.1 coordinate 2,878, forward strand.
TCCTGCGGAATCCCGCGATCGCCGTTTTCCAAATGGCGGGCTAAATACGCCACTTGTTCGAGCAAGATCGGCGGCACTTCCCCAGTTCCCTCTACGGATAATTGCATTTGGGCAGGCAGTACCCAGCTTCCCTCTTGCTCCACATCCTCCGAGCGCACGTAAACTTGATAGCGTTCTGGGGTTACTTGTCCGGACACCACCCGGGTACACTCGCCTGGTAATGCCTCGATGCTTACTCTTTCTCCGTGACCCATTATCGGATCGCGGCTGAACGCTACCCCAGAAAAGACCCCTCGGATTTGCGGTTGAATTAGAACCGCGATCGCATCGTCTCGAACCTGGCGATCGCGGCGGTAGGTGGCTGCAGTGGATGCTTCGTAAGACTGCAAACAACTGGTAATCGCTTGCTCTAAGCCTTGGCGCGAGGTGACGTTTAATATCGTCGCGTATTGACCCGCCGCTGAGGCGTTTTCTGTATCTTCTCCCACGGCGGAAGAACGCACGATCAGGGGCGTTTCTGGGCTGGGTTGCAGATATGCACTCAGCGGAGTCGGGTCGTCCCCCGCCGGTAGCACCCATCCCTGGGGTACCGGATAGCCCTGGCGCTTCAGTTGGGATAATCTGGCCGCTTTTTGACCGACTTGGGTGGGATCGAGTTCTTTGTCTAGGCACAGGATGGCGCGATCTCCTCGGAAAAAGCGAAACAGCTTTTGAGATTGTGGATTGCTTTGAGCGGCTGGCAAATCTAAGTCATCCGGCATTTTTTGATAAATCCAGTATAGTAATACACTCAGGGCGATCGCCGCCCCAATTCTTTCGAGTTGCTGCGAATGCAATGCAGCGGTGATGGCAGGAATTAGCACTAAAACCAAATTGCGTCCCTGCTGGCGTTCCCGCACCAGAGTAAAGCTAATCCCCGCTATTAAAAAAATCAACCCAGCGGCGATCGGGTCATGCACCACAAAGCCCCACACCACATTCGTGGTCCCTGCCCCTTTCCCTATCCAGTAGCGACCCGTCACTAAGGCAATTAGGGCAATTAAGTCCCATTCTGGGTTCTGGGGAAAAAAGTGCTGCGCTAACAACACCGCCGCAATCCCTTTCAGCGCCTCGGATAGCACCGCGAGAATTCCGACCCAGCGCCCCCCATGATAGAACGCCGCCGAAACCCCAATATTGCCGGTTCCCATGCCCCCTAGGTCTTGCCCCGTCAGCGCACGCACGATCCAAGCAATTAATGGCAGTCCCCCCAAAATCGGACAGACTGTGAAAATCAGCACCGATCCCCACACTTGCGTCAGCGTCATTGAAAAATCACCTATTTCGCCTCGGTCGGATAAAGATTCTATGATAATCTCTTCTGTTTCATCCGCCGATCTCTACTATGCCGCAAAAATTTCCTCCCTTGCGGGAAAAGCACAATCGCCTCGGCGATTCTCCCGCCACGGCGCGCGATCGCTCACTCCTCCCGATTCTTCTGCTCAGATTTCCTGTTTTTGTCTGTGGATCGACCCACCCACTGTGGCTCACTCCACTCTTTTAGCCGGAGCTGCCCAGGATCCGTTCTCGCCTGTTCTCCCCCTTTGGCGATCGTCCTGGTTCTTTCATGCCCTCCGCATCAGGCTTTTCGTCTTCCGTTTCTAACGCAACTTTCAAAAAATGATATAAGGTTTAAAATGCAATAACATTGGCTGAAAAACTGTGCCACCTGTCAGGTTATGGATTACGAAACTGCCTATTATTTTTTAATCGATCAGGGCATGGCTCTGGTTTATCAGGGCAATCCCGATGACTTACTCCGCCGTCTCCAAGACGGAAAACCCCCTATTCCCGGTCAGCTCACTTCTATTCTTTTGGCGCTTAAGGTGGTATTTGATGGATTGCAAGGTGCTAAATCTCTCGATCGCCAGTTGGTTTGGGCGCTCTATCTCCTGACGTTTGAAAGTCAACAGCTTTTTGACGCCGGTTGGCGCGCTGGGGTGGATTGGCCCCCTCTATTAAAAGAGGATTTGCATCGCGTGAGCTTAGCCGTTCAAAGTATTTATTCCGGTGTTTGGCAATCTTAATCTTTTCCGGTTCGTTCAAATTATCAATGAAAAAGCTATTTTTTCTGCAACACTTTCATCTTTTTCTCTCGTTTTCTCTCGTTTCCAGTATGAGCTGGGAAGGGTTTTGCCGATGTTTTGCCTAGGCAAACTCAGGGAGCTAAATAATAATTTGCACCCTGGCTTAGTTGTTTCAATTGGATGAACTAGAAAGCTCGAATCTGTCCTTTTCCAGCAGGCATAAAATCCACAAAGTTGCGGATTTAAACCTTATGAGAACGGCAATGAATTACTCTGAGGAATACTGGGGTTAATGGGGAATCATCGCCACTTTGATGACTTTGCGATCGCGCATGTCTTGCAACACTGATTCTAAGTCTTTCAGGGGACGGCGATCGCTGATGAGCAGCTCAAAGGGAATCTGGCGACTGGCAATGGTGGAAAGGGCTTCGCGCACGAAAAATGGGGTGTTATGAAAGACTCCTTTGAGGGTGAGTTCGTTATAGTGTAACTGTTCGGTGTTGACGGTAATGGTGGTCTCTCGCGGACAACCGCCAAATAAGTTAATTGTCCCTCCCGGACGCGCCGAGGCGATCGCGGTTTCCCACACTTGCGGAACGCCGGTGGCTTCTATGACCACATCCGCACCCCATCCGTCACAGAAAGACCGCACCACTTCGGGGATGTTTTCGGTTAGGGTATGATGATTGAAGGTTTGCGAAGCGCCCAGTTTTTCGGCAATTTCTAAGCGGCGATCGTTCCCGCCAAATAAAATGACGCGATCGCAGCGGTGGGCTAAGACGCCAACGAACATTAACCCAATTGCGCCATCTCCGAGAATGGCTACGCGATCGCTGCATTTGATATTTGACCGGGCAATTCCATGCAAAACGCAGGCTAAAGGTTCCGTCAGCGATGCCAATTCATCAGGCAATTCATCGGGAATGGGGAGCATATTATGTTGGACAATTGGGGCGGGAATTTTTAGATATTCCGCAAAGGTACCGTTATTCCACGTTAAATTCGGACACAGAGAGTATTCTTGTCGCTGGCAGAAAAAACAGGTCATACAGGGGGCGGAATTATTGGCAACGACGCGATCGGATACCTTCCATCCCTTCACCCCAACTCCTTTCGCCACAATTCGACCCGCCGCCTCATGTCCGAATAAGGTGGGAGGTCGCAACATCCTCGCATGACCCCCGCGCCGCCAAACCTTCAAATCCGTCCCGCAAGTGGTCGCCGCCCCCACTGCGATCGTGACTTCCCCCCATCCGGGCGTCGGATCCTCCACCGCTTCTAACCGCAAATCTTCTTTCCCGTAAAGTAATGCCCCAAGCACGATACACTATCCCTTAACCATTGTCTCGATGATTTTATCACCCACTCGAACAGTTTGTTTTAACCGCCCAAAAAATAGCTTTAGCACTAAAAATGCTCCCACAGCATGGTTCTGTTAAGATAGTCGGAGATTTCGCAAGAATTTTCAGTCGTTGTCCCGCCGGTTGATTGATGCAACTGCAAGAAAAAAAAGCCCTCATCGCTTATTTAAGCCAATTCGCCACCCCAGCACGGCGCGATCGTATAGAATCAGTATTGAACCGTCGAACCCGTTACCTGACCCTCGTTCTCGAAGATATTTATCAGACCCATAATGCCAGCGCCGTACTCAGAAATTGCGATTGTTTTGGCATCCAAGACATCCATATCGTCGAAAACTTAAAAGAATTTACCCTCAACAAAGATGTTAGCGTAGGTTCCGAACGCTGGCTGAGTGTTTACCGTTATCGCGATGAAAATACCAACAACACTCAGCACTGTTTGGAAAAACTCAAAAGCGAAGGCTACAAAATTATCGCCACCTCTCCTCATGCAGAAAAGCCCCTTGACGAACTTTCCATCGATGAAAAACTAGCCTTGCTATTTGGTTCGGAAGTGAATGGACTGTCCGATTATGCCCTCCAAAATGCAGATGAAGTGGTGACAATTCCCATTCAAGGCTTTAGTGAAAGTTTTAATATTTCCGTGAGTGCCGCATTATGTTTGTACCACCTTACGACTCGATTGCGGAAAACCAAAAAAAATTGGCCGCTAACCGAAGCAGAAAAAATAGAACTGCGCTTAAATTGGTTGAGAAAATCAGTTCGCCACAGCGAAAATTTGGAACAAAAATTTTTCCAAAATTGAACGTTTAATCTGATAAAAACAACAAAGCCCCCTTCAAGAAAAGAAGGAGGCTTGGCTGAAAAATTAACCGGGCACCGAGCTATTTTCCCAGGAAGTCACCCTCCAAGTATCGTCGCCGCAGTCGCGTTTCA
>NZ_JAYFEQ010000401.1:0-22234 GCF_055795085.1 Phormidium sp. CCY1219
CACCGCGCGATTCATTGGTTATTGGTGATTTGTTGTTGGAGGAAAAAGCTTTGGTAGGGTGCGTTACCCCCGCCCACAGATTATGCAATTTGACCCGGAATTAACGACGGGGGTAACGCACCTTTGTCATTGGTCATTGGTCATTTGTTGTTAGGAGGAAAAGCTACGGGGGTAACGCAGCGATTTTGGTAGAAAGGGAAGCGACAATTACGGTTTGTTGCGCCATAAAAGCCAGAGAAAATAGGGGGTACCGATCGCGGCGGTGACTAATCCGGAGGGAATTTCTTTCGGGGCTAATGCCACTCGTCCCACAGTATCGGCGATCGCCACGAATAGCGCGCCTAACACAGCAGCTAAGGGAAGTAACTTGCGGTGGTTTGTGCCCACAAGGAGGCGGGCGGCGTGGGGTGCAATTAGGCCGACGAAACTGATGGTACCGACGGCGGATACTGCAGCTGCAGCGAGGGCGACGGAGATAGTGAGCAGGAAGGCGCGGGCTTTTTGCAGGGGAATGCCCAAGGTTTGGGGGAAATCATCGCCTAATGCCATAATATCGAGCCAGCGGGAGATAATCCAGGCGATAGGCAGCAAAATCAGCGGCCAAGCGATTAATCGCCATAAATCGCTCCATTCCCGGGCGTAGGTGCTGCCGGCGAGCCACACCAGTGCCCGTGCCACGCGCAGTTTGGCCATCACCACCAGCAGGTTGATGCCGGAGGTGCAAAAGGCAGATACGGCAATGCCCACCAGTGCGAGACGTGCGGGAGAGAGTCCTCCTTGCCAAGACAGGAGGCAGACGGCAGCAAAGGCGGCAAAGGCACCGAGAAAGGCAGCGATCGCGATTGCTTCTACGGGGGCATGGGGCAGCAACACCAGCACGGCGATCGCCCCGAGTCCTGCCCCGGAGGTAATTCCCAGGATTTCCGGACCGGCGATCGCATTTCTCACCACACCTTGTAGCAGTAACCCACTGACGGAGAGAGATGCCCCGGCAAACAGGGCGACCAACAAGCGAGGCAGGCGCAGGTTAAAAATTGCCTGTCGGGAGAGGGCGGTGCCGTTGCCGAACAATGTGCTAGTTATTGTGAGAAAATCGAAGGAAATTCCGCCCAATGCCAATCCGAGCAGGAGGACGAGCGCCAAGGCGGCGATCGCGCTGCCCAGTAACAGAGTATAGTGGCGGGGATTTACCCGGCGATCGCGCCGTGCGAGGGCATTTCCCGCCTTCGCGCCTTCCAGCTTCCCGGTTTTGCGAACCAGCCAAATCAGAAACGGCGCGCCGACAATCGGGATGACGGTGCCCACGGGAACTTCGCTTAAGTTGGTTTTCACCTGCTGGGCGAAAATATCCGCTCCCACCAGCACCACTGCGCCCCAAATTGCTGCCCCGGGGAGCAATAGCCCGTGGGAACGGCATCTCAGTAGTCTCACTAAGTGTGGCGCAACTAAGCCGAGAAAGCCGATCGGTCCGACAACGCTCACGGCAACGGCAGCGAGAAATACCCCGATCGCGGTACAAGCTAACCGAGTGAGTTGCACGCGCTGACCGAGCGATCGGGCCACGTCTTCGCCGAGGAGCAGTACGTCCAGGGGTTTGGCCATCAGCAAGGCGATGAGGGCTGCAATAGCCACTCTGGGGGCAGCATAGGCGCTTCCGCTCCAGTCGGTTTGTAGCAACGACCCGGCACCCCAGAAGAATAAACCGCTGGTTTGATTTTCGTAGAAAATTTGCAACACTGCTGTAAACGAAGCGAGAGCGAGGGAAACGGCAACGCCGGAAAGTGCGAGCCGGATGGGGGAGACTTTCACCCCAGCGGCGATCGCATATACTAAGCCCGCCGCGAACAATCCGCCTGCCAGTGCCACCAATATCGGCGATCGGGCGAACCACTCCGGCGCGAAAATTCCCGTAGCTGCGACGGCAAAGTAAGCCCCCGCATTGATGCCCAAGGTGGAGGGAGAGGCGAGGGGATTGCGGGTGACGGTTTGCAACAACACCCCTGCCATGCCCCATGCGGCACCGGCGATCGTGGCGATCGCGGTTCTCGGCAACCGCATAAACCGCACGATGGTATGGGATGTGCTACCATCCGGGGCGACAATCGCCGCGATCGCCGTCTCGAAATCGATATCGGCTTCTCCTTGAGTGAGATGAACCATGAGTAACATTAACAACAGCAACAATCCCCCGCCAAAACACAAGGCGATCGCGCTGTTTTGCCACTTCATCGGTGATAATTTACAACCAATCCTATTTTCCATCACTCCATTAATTTTACGGTAGGGTGAGCAGTTTTCACCTTAAACAATTAATTCCCTATTGCCGCAGATATTGCCGATTTGGACAATAAACCCTCCACCACTTTATCCACAAATACCTGCGCCGAAAGAGGACCGCCAAATATCCAAGTATCGCCGCCAATGGGATAAACGCGACGGGTTTGCACGAAGGCCAAATTTTGCCAAATTGGATTGTCTTTTAATTGCTGCAAATAGGGGTTACTGTCGTCGGAAATATAGAAAAAATGAGACGCTTCAATTTTCGGCAGGGATTCGAGCCAAACGGTATTAAACCCGAAAGGGTCGGGTTGTCCTTGCCACACATTATTTAAGCCAATTTGCTCTAAAATTTGCACCGCCAGAGCGTTATCGTTAAATAAGCGAATTTGGGGAGCGCCGGGAACGAATTGCCCGAGGGAAAATGCCCGATCGCCAATTGTTGAATTACTTAACTGGGTTTCGGCTTTGGCAAAGCGCGATCGCATGTCTTGCAGCACTCGTTCCCCTTTTTCCCTAGCGTTAACCAGTTCGGCAATTTTGAGAAAGGTTTGTTCCATTTCATCAAATTGGCTCAGGTTTTTTTCTGGGGCGGGATAAGGGTCGAATAATACCGTCGGCGCAATGGCAGATAGGCTATTGTAAATGAGTTCATGTCGCAAATTGACGCCGATAATTAAATCGGGTTGCAGTTGAGCGATCGCTTCTAGACTCGGTTCTTGGCGGGTGCCCACATCTACCACGGTTTCGGCGATTTGGGGTTCGATTTGCACGAATTCGTTATAACCGGCGATATCAGCAACGCCCACGGGTTGAATATCTAATGCTAATAAATCTTCCACATAGACCCATTCTAGAGCCACCACGCGGGTGGGGTTTTCCGGGAGAGTTGCGGTGGGAGTGACGTTGGTTTGAGAACTCGGGGGATTGGTACAGGCAATGGCGACAACAACGAGAGAAAAGTAAAGCAAAAATCGGATAATTTTGCCAATTTTTTTTGTGATTTGCATGGTTATTTTTTGCAAGGCAATCGCGGTTAGGGTTGGCTGGAAATGGGGGCGTTGCTGCCCAATTCCGCAGGCAAGCAAGTGGGCAAGCCGGTGATGGGATGGGGAATCACGGTCATTTGCACGCCAAAGACTTTTAAAATATTTTCTGGGGTCATTACTTCGGTGGCGGAACCCTGGGCGATCGCTTCTCCGGATCGAAACAAAATGGCGCAATCGCTATAGGCGATCGCTTGATTCAAATCGTGCAAAACCCAACCCACGGTAATCCCATAGTCGCGATTTAGATTTCGCACCAAAGACAGCACATCGAGCTGATGTCGAATATCTAAAAATGTGGTAGGTTCGTCTAATAGTAAAACCTGGGTTTGTTGCGCCAGCGCCAAGGCGATCCACGCGCGCTGTCTTTCGCCTCCGGAAAGGGTATCTAGCCAGCGATCGCGCAAGGGTTCGAGTCCCGTTATTTCCAATGCCCATTCCATCGCCGCTTTATCTTTTGGAGAAAATCCCTGCAGCAGCGATCGATGGGGATAGCGCCCATATCCGATTAATTCCCACACCGTAATTCCGCTGGGAATATCCGGCGACTGTGGCAACATGGCTAACTGACGGGCGAGAGTTTTTGCGGGCAATTTGGCAATATTGTGCCCATTGAGATAAACCGCGCCAGTTTTCGGTTGTAATAACCGCGCTAACGTGCGTAATACGGTACTTTTTCCCGAACCATTCGGTCCGATCAGCGCCGTGACTTTGCCCGTTTCCAACGCAATGGATAAATCGGAAACGATGGCGCGATCGCCATAGGCAATTTTCAGATTGTGGGCTTCAATCGCACCCAAGATGATTTCTCCTCACACTAATTGAGCAGGAAGCAGAAAATAGAAACCCCGGATTTTGACTCGTTACCAGCTTATGCTGATAACGCTCATCGAGAGCTACCGCCTCCTGCTCATTTCATACCATAAAACGGAGGTAAAAGTTAACTCAAGGGGACAGTTTCCTCCGCAACTTCATGTAAGGCATTGGTCACTTGCCCAAACGCCGAAGCATGAGGGCGATCGCCATCATCTGCATAGCCGTAAGTAATCAAGCGATTGCGATTCAGGCAGAGTTTGGTAAATTTGGGAGCGAGCAAATCAAATAACGCGAATCGCTCCTGCAATTCTGGGAAGCGGCTTTGATAGGTTAAAATCGCTTCCCGGACTTGTTGCCAAAACTGCCGTTCTGGATAGCCGCAATAGGTTTCCAGAATGTCCGACAAATAGCGATGGTGGCAAATAAATAATCCGGCAAAAATAAACTGGCAAAGTCCTTCCGGCGGTTCGGTGAGTAACACGGCGCGCAACTCCGGTGAAATCGTATCGAGTTCCGGCAACGGATGACGACTAATATTCACATCATCCACAAAATCTTTCATTGCTAGGCGGTGCGGAATGTGGTTTTTTAGCACCAAAATTGTATTCTCGCCGTGGGGAGAAAAAACCACGCCGTAGCGATAGAGGTAATGCAGCAATGGCGGCAAAATTGTATTAAACAGGCGATTAAGCCATGCTTGCGGGGTTAAACCGGACTTTTCTATCAGTTGGAAAACAAAGGGTTTGCCATCGCCCGCGACGTGAACTAATGCTGCTAGGGTGATGGGTTTTTCATCGGTTTGGCAATAGGAAAGTACGCTTTCACGCCATAAAACACCGAGCATTTCTTTGTATTGATAGGGGGCACCGGCTAGTTGGTTGTAGTAACAGCGATCGTAGTTAATGCTGGCGACTTCTCCGGGTAAAATGAGGCGGCATTCTTGGGAGATAAAGGTATCGCGATCGCAGATGGATTTCACCCATTCGGTAACTTTGGGCGCGATGGCAGTGCGTTCTCCCGGCAATCCGCGATACACCAACGTATTAAGGATGCTCAGGGGTAATTTAACGTGATGTTTCTGCGGGTTGCTGATATTGACGAAGGTGCGAATTGACTGTTGCGGCAAATAGCGATCGCCGCTTTCTCCCAGATAAATAATTCCCCCGGTGGCGATTTCTTCGGCATATAAAGGAATCGCAATATTCTTCCACTGCCACTCATGCACGGGCATGAAAAAGTAATCCTGCGGATTGCGATTTTGCGCGGTTAATGCCGCTTCAAATTGCGCCAGGGTTTCTCCGCCCAGTTCTTCTTGAATTAACGTGGCATAGTCCAAACTTTGCACGGCATTAAATTGCGCCCGGTCTTTCAAAACCGCAATCCAAGACAGTCGCACGGGTTGTTTGCTTTCTGGTGCATGAGCGAGATAATCATCGTAGCCAAATCCGATGCGACCTTTGTTAAAGGTAATCCAAGGATGCCCCTCCATTTCTCCCTCTAACTGGGCGTAATCTAACGCCAGTAAATCGACAGTTTCAGTGGATTTTTTGGCATCGATATGAGCATCTGCCAGTAATGTATTGCTCAATTCTTTAATCAAATGACCGGCGGTTTGTGCGGTCATGCCTACTGCTGTATGACAGTCGAGAACGAATTGAAACGGATTCACTGCAGCTTGCCACTCACTCCCGTTCCACCGCTGGATGGAGTCGGGAAACACGCGATAGCTATCGAATAAGCGCTGTTTTGCCTGGAAAGTATAGGCAATGCCTTCCGGAAGGGAGAGTTTGTAAAGCGCTTGGCGATCGCCAGTTTGTTCCACGAGTTCTGGTTGGATAATCTCTTCATACATGAACTCGGAAAGCATTTTTGCCAGTAATTTGGCACTGACATTTTGCCAGCGCTGAAGTTGCAAGGCGTCAGCGAGAATTTGCAAATTTTTCATCGGTTTTGCTCCACTATTACTGCGGTTGCTGTTGTCATTTTTGCCGACATTATCCAATACTTTTCGAGACGAAAAACACCGGATTACGGAAAATTGTCAGCCGCGCAAAGGCGAAATTAAGGGCACAAATTGCGGCGGCAAATAACAAGGGGGCGGCCAAACTGTAGGTATTAACCAGCCAGGATGCCAGCAAAGGCGCACTGAGATGACCTAGGTTAGCAAATGACATGATGAGACTGTAGTTAAAATGCAGGCGATCGCCACTGCTGCGGCTAAATAATTTCAGCTCCAAACTCGCTTGACTCACGGCCAACCAAAAGCCATAAACGACCCGCGCCAAAATCAAAATGCCTAGAGAATTCGTCCATCCTTGACCAAATAGGGTCAGCACCAGCAAGCCAATTCCCAGTAAATACATAAAGCTCAGGCGTTCGGTTTGGCAGAATTTGCGAATGTACGGTAAGGCGGCGATCGCCATTGCATTGGGAATCATAAACAGGTAGCTGCTGGCCAACAAACTGGCCTCAAACTGACTGGATTTAGTGACATACGCCGTAAAAAATGGCCGCACCAAATTATTGGCCAGTTGAAAGGTCAGCACTACCAAACCAATGGTGAAGATAAATCCCCAGGGATTGGCCTCTGGGGCAACGGTTGTTTCTGCATTCACCTCCCGCCGGGTTGAGATATGTTTGAGGGCAAACAAACAGAGGCCAAATTGCACGACATCCACCGCCGCAATGCCATAAAACAGCACTAATGGATTGTCTAAATTCACCATCCAAGCCCCGGCGATCGTACTGGTAATAATGGCGCCGTGAAAGACCGCTTGGTAAGTGCCAGCAATGGTGGCTTGTCGTTCTTTTCCCGCGATTTGCACGATTAACGGATAAACCAACAGGTAAGAACTTTTAAACAGCAGCAAGAGCATCGTATAAGCGATAAACTGCGTCACAGTGCTACTGGTTGCCATTAGTGCCGTGGCGATCGCCGTGCCAATTTGACCGATATAAAGGATATTTTTGACCTCAAACCATCGGCAAAGAAAGCCCCACAGCGGCGCACAAAGCACCACGGTTAACCGACAAATAAACAGGTAATACCCGGTGTAGGAAAAATCTTCTATCCCAAAGACTTTGCTGAAAAATTGGGGATAAAATGGCGAAAGTAGTACCTCAGTAAAAACGGCGAGAAACACGCATAAAAACAGGGTAGCCGAGACCAGGGATTTTTGCGGTTTCATCAAGCAACCCCAAACTGTTGAAACACATTGCGCCGATCCACCGGATAGAGGGTTTTTCCGAGCAATTGGTTGACAATCACCGAGTTGCGATAAGCCCCCAATCCTAAATCTGGAGCACCGACGCCGTGGGTGTGCAATTCGCCATTTTGCACGAAGATTTGATTGGGGATTTCTTGAGTTAATTGCAGTCGGTAATCCAGGTTAACCCCATAGCGATTTTTCTCGTCCCACGCAATCAAATCGCGAATTGGATGAATGCAGGTGGGAATGGCATTATGGTATCCGGTGGCGAGAATAATGCAGTCGGTTTCATGGGTAAAGCGACTGTCTTGTTGTTGATGTTTGTATCCGAGAATATAGGTTTCGCCTTCCGGGGTGGGTAGGGTTTCCACTTCCTTCACTTCCACCAGGGAAAGCAAGCGCACGTCGGGGAAATTGTCGCCCACGGAACGTTCGTAAAGCAAATCGTAAATATCGGCGATCGCGCTAAAACTAATCCCTTTGTAAAGCAACCCTTGTTGAGATAAAATTTTATCTCGTTTTGGCGGCGATAACTGATGGAAATAGTGAATGTAATCCGGCGAAAAATGCTCTAACCCCAGCTTAGAATATTCCATTGGAAAAAAGCCGGCAGAACGAGTATGCCATTCCAGATGATATCCATACTGAGGCTGTTCTTGCAACAGTTCGTAAAACACTTCCGCCGCACTTTGTCCCGCGCCGATGACGGTGATGGATTTCGACTGGCGAGCGCGATCGCGCTTGTGCAGAAACTCCGCCGAATGAAACACCTTTTCCCCCCGCATGTTTTTAAAGCAGGGCGGCACTTGGGGAACGCTACCGACGCCTAAAGCTAAATGTCGGGCGTTATAGGTGAAAATTTCGTCAGTTTGCACCGATCGCACCTGCACCCGGTAGTAGCTTTCTGACCGGGAATTTTCCCAGATAATGCTTTCCACTCGTTGTCCAAATTGGCAGCTTTTTAATTGCTGCGCCACCCACTGGCAATAGTGATTGTATTCCCGCCGGGGAATCTGAAAATGCTCGTAAAAATAGAAGTGATACAGACGAGAGCGATCGCGCAGATAGTTGAGAAAGCTAAATTGACTCGTCGGATCTGCCATTGTCACCAAATCCGCCAAAAATGGTACTTGAATCGTGCTGTTTTCAATTAATAATCCCGGGTGCCATTGGAACTCGGTTTTTTGTTCGATAAACAGCGCTTTTATATCGGTGGGTTCCAGCAGCGCTGCCAATCCTAAATTAAACGGTCCAATTCCTACGCCAATGATATCGTAAATCGTTTCAGACATTATCCCCACTGCTCCATAAAAGATTGGCGATCGCAAAACATCAGTGCTGCTTTTTTATCGGGTAACTGGATTTCCCGTTGAAACTCAAACCCGCAGCGTTCAAAAACGTGAATCATTTTTTGATTGCGAATATCTGGCTCGCTGACAATTTTTTCCGTGCCGCTTTCTTGCAACTGAAACGCCGTCATTGCCTTTAACAAGGGCAAAGCATACCCTTTCCCCAAAAACGCGGGTTCGCCAATTAGTAAATGAATTCCTTGGTCTTGGGGATGCGGCGCATAACAGCGGGCAATGATATCATCTTTTGCCCAATAGGATTCCCAGTAACTCATCGGCACATCATCCAGATAGCCGATGTAAAGAGTTTGATGGGTATCTGCTAGGGCTTTTTCTAGATGCGATCGCATGTTTTCTAGGTCTAGCGCCAAATTCCAAAATGGAATCACATGCGGTTGATTCATCCAGCTCTGAATTCGCCCTAAATCCTCCTCTAACTGCACCTCGCGAAAGGCAATTTTCTTGTTAATTTGATGGTCGAATTGCCGATAAGCATAATTCGCTTGAGATTGTAACTGCGTTGGCATTTTCCCCTCAATATTCTATCGCTTTTTTACTCGTTACCAGCATCACCTGGTAACGAACATTCCGTGGCTGTGCTACCCACTGCAAAACTCAACCAAACCTCCCTTAAATTAACTGTTTCGATTCCGGCAAAGGATTATCCAACCACACATAAACCGACTGAGTTGCCAAAGAACCCACCAACTCATCCATATCGTGAAATCGAGTCAGTAAATTGGCCTTGCACCGCAATTTTGGTTGCTGTAATTTATCCAAAATTTGCGACCCATTCGGCGGCGTGTTTTTCGCTTTTTCCAAGCTTTGCCGCACTTCACCTAGCAGCAAAGATTCATCGATTAATCCCCCCACACCAAAAGCATTAATCAACCCAAACAGATTATTTTGGAAAAAGTAATAGCCCAATCGCTCGTCAGAAACCGCATCATCACAGATGGTTTTGCTTTTTGTGCCGATTCCCGGCAAAATACCCTCTAAATGCTGATGCAAAGACTGGCGGAAATAATATCCCTGATTGTCGCGATAGAAGAAGCGCTGCGGATAGCCCTCATTTAACTCCACCACGCTATTTTGCTGATGCGCCTCTACGGCAATTCCATGCGTAAAATACAGCCAGAGAATCGGTTCGAGCGAGATTTCTAAATAGCGGCGGAACCAATCCAAACTCACCTCAGTGGTAGAACGGTTTTCCCGTTTCGCCAAGGTGCGAATCAAATGCGCCAACCGCGAACCATCCCCGTAAATCGAATCCTGACAGAGGGAAACGATACAGGTAGCATCACTATCGGGATTGGCTTGAAAGGGATTTTGTCGCAGAATCGTAGCAAATTCCGGCACTGGTTCGCCGTTAAATTGTACCGCCAGAAAAGCCGGATCGCGAATGATATCAAATTCGGGAAATTTTTCGCGCAATTCTTGGCCAATTTGTCCCTCTAAAATTCGATACACTTCCACACTGCGCTCTAATTCTTTATAGAGATTCATTCGCAGGGAGTTAGTAATTTTAACGTTCAGGGACAATTTGAACATAAACGCCGCATCGGGATGATAAACCGTGCGAATGGAAGAGGTGGGTAAAAATGCCCGTCCCTGTTGCCCTAAATCTTGCAACCCTCCAGCGCTGAAAAGTTGTTTTGCGACGGGTTGACGGCGCAGAAAATTAGCTTGCCAGGGATGCAGGGGCAGCAGAGAATATTCATCCGCTTGACAGTATTTTTCTTTAAATTCTGGGCTGACTTCTGGATCGGCAAGTAGTTCTGCTTTAATCAGTTCGGTTGCCGTTTTTTCTAATGCAGAACCTTCCAACACCGCGTCACGATGCAGGCGAAAATAATGCAGGGGAAATTTCCCTTTTAATTCCGGGGAATATGTGGGTAAATCTTCCTCGGCAAATCCTTGGCGACTTTTGGGGGTGGGGTGCAAGTGATGCCCGAAAACTAACGCTTGTTCGGTTTCGCCAAAGGTGCTGTGAAATCCACCCAGTAATTCGGCATCGCGGCGTCTGGCTTTGATAAATTGTTCGATATGGCGACAACTTTGTACCACGCGCAGCAGCAGTTCGTCCATTCCGGCGCTGGTGTGATTGGCGATCGCCAGTTCTTTGCTCAGTAATGCGACTAAGGTCACGTAATCGAGTTCTAACAGTTCCGTTTTTCCGGCGGGTTGGTAGTACGCAGGAAAGTCAAACATATGCCGCCCCGTGGGGGAAAAATAGCGAACGCCGAGAACAATCTGCACCCCTTGATGAACTAACGGGCAGCGAAGGATTTTTTCTGCCTTAATTTGGCTTTCTAGTGCTGGAAATTCCTCAGTATTGCCAATAATTCCGCTATTCGTTTCTCGTAAGTAACAATTGATAAAACTTTGAATTGTAGCGCGTTCGGCAATCTGCTTGTCGGTAAGATTAAGTTGCGAATTGCCGGGCTTGATAGCGGGTTGCTGTATCATTTTGCGTTGGCTTTAGGTAATTTTGGCTTCGTGTATAGTTCGGTAGAAATATTCAGCGTCCTACCGAACCTGAATTAACGGTCTAATTCGGCGCCGAGTTGCTGAATTTTATGCAACAAATACTCGATATCGGAGCGTTGGGTGCGGGGATTGAGTAAGGTAAATTTCAGATAGGTTTCCCCTGCAATCCGCGTCTGCGCTAATACCGCTTCTCCGCGTTGCAGTAAGGTGGTTCTGATTTGCCCGTTGATGGCATTCGATCGCTGAGTGTTTTGCGGAAGATAGCGAAACACCACCGCATTCAAACTGGGATAATTGGCTAATTCTAACCGGGCAGTGTGGGCGATCGCCTGCGCGGTTTCTGTCGCCCGTTCCAAGGTAATATCTATCATCTCGCCAAAGGCTTTTCGCCCCACAGCTTGCAAAGATATCCACAGTTTTAAGGCATCAAATCGGCGGGTAGTTTGCACGGATTTGGTGACTAAATCCGGGATTCCCTCGGCTTCGTTGGTTTCCGGATTCAGATAATCGGCGTGCAATTTCATTAACTCAAAATTACCTTGGTCTTTGAGCAAAAATGCACCGCAACTAATCGGCTGATAAAATAACTTGTGGAAGTCTACGGCAATGGAATCGGCGGTTTCGATGCCGGCGAGTTTGTGGCAGTGCCGATCGCTCATCACCAATGCCCCGCCATAGGCTGCATCTACATGAAACCACAATCCATGCAATCGCGCAATTTCTCCTAACAAACCCAACGGGTCGATACTGCCAAAATCCGTGGTGCCTACCGTCCCCACCAGGGCAATGGGTAACAAATTTTGCTGCTTCAGTTTCCGGATTTTCTCCTCTAGCGCGGTTGGAGAGATGCAGTAATTTGTATCGCTTTGTACCGGAACTACCGCTCGTTCTCCTAACCCTAAATGAGCGCAAGCTTGGCGAATGGTAAAATGGGCAGCATCGGAACAGAGAATGCGAAAGTGAGCGGATTCTGGGGGCAATCCTTGCTGCTGAATCGACCAATTAAGGTGCTGTTTGGCATAGCGATCGCGGGCGAGTAACATGCCCATAAAATTCGATTGGGTGCCGCCACTGGTAAATATACCATCCCCGGCGGCATCGTAGCCAAATTCTCCGCACAACCAGCCAATGAGCTGCTGTTCTACCAAAGTAGCGGCAGGACTTTGATCCCAGGAATCCATCGATTGATTGGTTGCGGTAATCAGCACCTCTGCTGCCAATGCCGGAATCAAGGGGGGACAGTGCAAATGTGCGATACAGCGCGGATGGGAGACGATCGCGGAATGGGCTATAGTGCTTTCTCCGATGTTCTGGAGAATTTCGGGCAAAAATTGGCCGGAATCGCCCCAAATCTCCGTTTTTCCTAACTCTGCCGCCAATTGCCACGGACTGGCTCCGCTATAGGGCTGTGCGCGATTGGCGAACGCGGCGATCGCCACCTCGGTTGCTGCCGCGATCGCCTCGCGATAGGCGGTTTGACTCTCCTCACTTGCCGCGAGAAAGTATCCCTCGAAGGACTTCGCCTCGGGGGCACTCGCGGGTTTGGCATTCGTCTCTAACATCCGCTTACCTCAGCCAATTGTACCGACATTTGTGGCGCTGATGCGCGCACTGCAGCATGGAAAATTTCCCCAATGCGATCGATTTGCTCGGCGGTGACGATTAATGGCGGTAAAAACCGGACAACACAGCCATTGCGCCCGCCGAGTTCGAGAATCAATCCCCGGCGCATGCACTCGGCCTGAATGCGTCGCGCCAGTTCCGGATATCCCGGATAAGTGCCGCGATCGCTGGCCTCGGCTTCCGGATTCACGATTTCAACGCCTATCATCAACCCGCGCCCCCGCAGGTCGCCCATGCAGGGAAATTCGCTTTGTATCTGCCGCAAATGCCCCATCAAGCGAGCGCCCATGTCTTTTGCGCGATCGGCTAAGCCGAATTCCTGAATGTATCGCAAGGTCGCCAATCCCGCTGCCATTGCCATTTGATTGCCCCGAAACGTGCCCGTGTGAGCGCCGGGAGACCAGGCATCGAGTTCTTGGCGATACAACACCACCGAGAGGGGCAAACTGCCTCCGATCGCCTTCGAGAGCAACACTACATCGGGTATAATTCCTGCATGTTCGAAGGCATACAGTTTCCCGGTCCGACCCCAACCGGTTTGGACTTCATCCACAATCATCGGAATGCCGCGATCTCGCGTGATGCGTCGGATTTCGCGCACCCAGCGATCGGGGGCGGGTATCGCGCCCCCTTCTCCCTGAACCAGTTCTAAAATCATCCCTGCCGGCGGTGTAATGCCGCTTTCCGGGTCGTTTAGCACTTGCTCGATGTAGTGACTGCTGAGGCGATGCCCCATTTCGCCGCCGATGCCAAACGGACAGCGATAGTCATACGGGTAAGGCAGAAAATGTACCCCGGGCATTAAATTGGCAATTTTATCTTTCGGGGCCAGGTTTCCGGTCAAGCTTAACGCCCCATGACTCATTCCGTGATATCCGCCGTGAAATGACAGCATACTGCGCCGCCCAGTGGCGGTTTTCACCAGTTTGACCGCCGCTTCTACTGCATCCGCCCCAGTCGGTCCGCAAAACTGAATCTTTGCATTGCGCGCAAAGGCGGGAGGCAAGCTGGCAAAAAGTTCCTCCACAAATTGATGTTTGATTGGGGTGGTGATATCCAAGGTATGCAAGGGCAAATTTATATCGAGCACCTGGCGCATCGCCGCGATCGCCACCGGGTGATTGTGCCCCAGTGCCAGGGTGCCCGCCCCTGCCAAACAGTCGATATACTCCCGTCCATCGGTATCGGTGACGTAGATGCCCTTGGCTTCCCGAATCGCGATCGGAATGCGGCGCGGATAGCTGCGAGCGTTGGATTCTCGCTGCGCCTGTCGCTCTAAATACTCCTGCGATCGCCCCTCGGGATAACTCGCTTCTTGATTTATATTCTTAACTAATATGCGGTCTGACTCGATGGGGTAAAAGCCCGTTCTGAATTCCTCTACCACGTTTAAATACCTCTCGGTTGCTGTAGTTTTCTCGGGTCTATTAATTGCTATTTTTTCTCAATTAAATTCAAGTGTACTCGTAATCGATCGCCATGTCAATAGGAAAAAAAACTAATTTTGGCAATTTTTGGCAAATGGGCGATCGCGCTTGTGCGAAAAGCAATGGCGTCGGTGCATGACCCCCCACGAAGCTGGTGCAATTCTTCCACCGATTAGCTTCCGAGGGTCACGCCCCCTATGTGTTTCCCCATGCGGAAAGCAAAGCCTCCTCACAGTCAGTAGCGCACATAATTTCTGTCGTTACTTACCAGTCGAAAGAATAACCGAAACGAATGGTTCGTCCTCTGCCGGCAGCATATGCCGTATCCGAGGATTGCAGTTGAGAAACCACGGGAAAATATTCCGTATCCAGTAAATTTTCCACCCCTAAAACCAGGGTTCCCGGACCGAGTTTCAGCCGACTAATTAAATCCAAGGTAATGTAACTGTCCACATCGCCAAACCCGAATCCGTCCCCGGTGGGATTGCGACTGCCAGAATACAACGCTTGCAAGCGATTTCTCCATCCGGGTAACGTTTCATTTTCCAAATAAGCGGTAATTTTCATCGGCGAAATTCTAAACCCATTTAAAGGCGTTTCGTAATCACCATCATCATTGAGATCCGCGCCCCCTTCAGTCCAAGTCAAACTGCTGCCAAATGCCCACCGTTCGCTCGGTTGCACGTCTAGGGCAAATTCTACCCCATACACTCGTTCCGGCGCGCGCACGATTTCCCAATCTTCAGTAAAACTAGAACCGAGATTGGACGTATTGTAAAATCCGGCTAACGAAGCTTGCAATCCATCAAAATTTCCTCGAATTCCGATTTCGTAGTTATTCACTTTTTGCGCTTCGGGATCCAGTTCTTCCACGCCAAATCCAGCCGAGGCACCGCGCAGCACCCGCCCCACATCGGCAATGGAAAATCCTTGGGAAAAGTTGGCAAACAGGCTGATTTTTTCCGTGGGATAAACCACGCCGCCAATATTAAATAAAGTGGCGTCATAATCTAGATTTCCGCCATCAATCCGGTTGCCGGTTAATGTGGTGTAGTCGTCTACATCGATGGTAATTCGCTCGTGGCGCACCCCTCCACGCAAGATAAAGCGCTCGGTGACATTCATTTCTAACTGAGCGAATAGGCCCAGGTTGTTTTGTCGCTGTAGGGGAGACCAGGTGCGATCGCCAATTTTGCGATAAACTAACCCATTGCTATTTTCAAAGGTTTCTGGGTCGAAAATTGCCACGGGTTGATTGGTGTTTTCCCGGACATAATCCACCCCCCACAACACATTGGCAAAGTTGTCTTGAAGTAAGGGAGTTTCCACCTCCACTCGTCCGCCGTATTTTTCCGATTCGATCCGGGACTGAAAAATGGTATTGCCTAAGCTACTAAATTCCCGGGCGTCGAAGGGAAAGAAGCGGGTAAAATAATCTCGGTAGTAAATTTGCCCGTGGAAACTGCTGCCTAAAATGTTGTCGTGGGTGTAGTCGAGACTGAGGTTTAAATTATCGGTTTGTTGGGTTTCGTCTAACTCCAGTCCCCCCAGTGCCCGGGCTTTTTGTCGTCCGGGAATGTCGTTAACAATTGGATGGGTGGTGTAGTCCGTGTCTTGGTCATCGTGGAAGTAATTAAAGCTCAGTTGCAGGCGTTGGCTGTCGGTAAAATCAACGCCGACTTTGCTTAACACATTCAGGGTGTTTGTATTGCCAATTCCTCCTTGTCCGTTGGGGTCGGGAGGAATGCGATCGCCTTCGGCATCGAACCAACTGCCGGTGTTGGTATATGAACCGCTCAGGGTCACGTCAAATTTACCCTCGCTGGCGGAAAAAGATTGCTGGAAATTTTGCCCGAAGGTATCGGAAAAATTGGTGGGAAAAGCATTGAATTCCACCCGGGTTTGCGATCGCACCCCTTCGTCGGGGCCACTTTTGGTAATAATGTTGATAACGCCCCCGGTGGCTCCATCGCCGTAAATGGCAGTGGGTCCGCGCAGCACTTCCACCCGCTCGATCGCCGAGGGATCGATAGTTCTCAAATCCCGTGCTGCATTCCGGTTGGTAGACTGCGGCACCCCATCGATTAACACGCTGATGTTGCGCCCCCGCAAGCTTTGCCCGAAGTTACTCGCACTTTGGGTGCCCACGGATAACCCGGGCACTTGTTGCGCCAGAATCGTGCCCAAATCTCGAGTGAGTCGGGTTTGTTCTTCCAGTTGTTCTTCTTCCACGATGCTAATCGATCGCGGAATATCCGTGAGTCGTTCCGCCGTGCGGGTGGCGGTGACGATAATCTCGATAATATCGGCATTCGCCGGCACGGCATCGGGATCCGTGGGTGCCTCGGTGTCTGGTGGGGTCGGTGGGGTGCGCGTCGGCGGCACTTCTGCGCTTTCCGAGGCGCTGGTAATGGTGAAAATCAGTTGCCCATCTCTGGCGATCGCTTCGGTGGTGGGCACCGCTGTATTCCCCACAATTGTCACGCGAATGCTATTCCCATCCAGGGATGTTACCGTCACGGCACTCACTCCCTCGGCAGGATTTTCGGCACGAAACGAGTCCCCCGAGGGCAATTGCAGTTGCGTATTGATAATGTCGGCAACAAAGGTATCGCCATAGCTGGAGGTAAACACTTGCGGCGTGGCGCGATCTCTGGTTTCTAAAATCACTTCCACTCCCTCGACAGTGGGATTGACTCGCACCCCCGTCACCTGGATTATCTGCGCTCGCACTGGCGTTGCTACCAATGCGGCTACCGCACTACCCATCAAAACGCTCTGAAATAGTCGGTTGTCTCTCACGGTCTCTCCTCTACCCCAATCTCTAAACGGCGATCGCTACTGGTATATCTCCTCGCACCGTACTGGCTCCATCGGCTAAACATTGCCAGCACAAAGTAGAGCCACAATGGCTCGCGTCTCCCCGTTTGAGGGGAAACAAGAGGATCCAGCGATCCGGTCTCAATTTTGACCAACGTCATCATACCCTTATTGAAAGAAATATGCAATAAGTTGAGAAAATTTTTTTGGCGCGAGTTCCCTTATTGCCCCAAATTTCCAGAATAAAAAGCCGCAAAACATTTGCTATCACTAGCTTGCAGCCGTTTTGTATTTTCGGAAACTTTCTGGGAATATTGCCCTCTCCGCCCTTTTTCTCCCTGGGGGATAGAAAGGGCTGCAAGCCTTGCATTACATGAATTACAAGGGTTTTGAGCTTTTGTTGGGCATGACCCAGCCTACATGAAAATTGTAAAAAATTTTTTGCAATAAACTCGGAAAATCGGTTTTGCCCGAATTTCTCGCTTGGCTATTATCGGCGATCGCCGTGCATTTTGCTCAAAAAAAATCTCCCAAGACACCAACATTGCGAAATTCAGGCCGCTTTGGTGTTTTGGGAGTGGAGGGTGGTGGGGTGGCCCACCCGAGTTTCGGTAAAAGGGTTACAGCTTGGTGCGATCGGTTAAAATTTCATAGCCGTCCGTTGTCACCAGCACGGTATGCTCGTATTGCGCCGACAGGGAATTATCCACCGTCACCGCCGTCCACTTGTCCGATAAAATCTTCGTGTGTTTCGATCCTTGGTTGACAATTGGCTCGATCGCTAACGTCATCCCCGGGCGCAGCTTCACGTTGGGCATTTCCCGGGTGCGGAAATTGAACACCGAGGGTTCTTCATGCAGGTTGCGACCCACCCCATGACCGGTGAAATCTTCCACCACGCTAAACCCATTGGCTTTCACACAATCTTCGATCGCCCCAGCAATATCCAGCAGGTAATTCCCCGCTTTCACTTGTTCGATTCCTTTATAAAGCGCATCTTCTGCCGCTTGCATTAACTTCGCCGCTTCTGGGGAAACTTCGTCAATCGCAATCGTGATGCAAGAATCGCCGTGAAATCCTTGGAAATACGCCCCGGTATCCACTTTCAGCACATCTCCCTGGCACAGCACCGTCTTTTTATTCGGAATGCCATGCACCACTTCGTTATTGACGCTGGCGCAAATCGAAGCGGGAAATCCGTGATACCCTTTAAAGCTGGGAGTAGCTCCCATTTCCCGGATGCGCTTCTCCGCATGAGCGTCTAAATCGGCGGTGGTCATGCCCGGTTCTACCATTTCCGAGATTTCTTTCAATACCGTGGCTACAATGCGCGATGCCTGACGCATGATTTCAATTTCGCGCTTGGACTTGAGCTCGATGCCCCGACGCTGCTGTTTTTTGGCCCGAGGTTGTGGAGTCGATTGGGGAAGTAAATTGGAAAGAATGTTCATGTACTCGATAAATAACTATGATATTGACCGTAAATAGGATTCAGGGATCCGCGCAGAACAGGCCGTCAGCTGCAGTGCTTCTGCTGCAAGTTCTTTAATTAACTTAACAGATTTTTCTCAATTCCCCACTGCACGAATGAAACCACGAACCGATAATTTTTCCAGTCGTCTTTAGCGCAGTTTCGCGATTGGGCGGGGACTTTGAGTCGCCGGCGATTATCTCATTTGAAACAGGCGATTATCTGTGGTATTCTTGATGGGCGATCGCCCCAAATCGCGATCGCCCATCGGTCTGCTGTTGGGTAGAAGCGAGTTGGGTGTTCCCTCTGCTGTCCGGCGATCGGCACTTCTACCCATTCCGTCTCATTGACACCCTAAGCGTTTTTCGATCCCGATGCGATGGTGATGGTGCCAATCATGCCGGCTTCGGCATGTCCGGGAATGGTACAACGAAGGCTGTAGGTGCCGGGTTTGACGGGTATAAATACCCATTCCGCCTCACCAGTGGGTTTGAGTTCCAATTCGTGGATCGCTCCTTTGACTTCTACATTCGCCGCTTCCACTTTTTGACTCCAGCTTGCATCGGCGAAATCTTTCGCGGTGAAATAGTGTTTTTGCGGACTGGGGTTATCGAGAACCAGTTTGTACCGCTTTCCGGAGACGAATTCCAGAGTGTCGGGGAAAAATTTGAGTTCGTCCGCTTCGTTACCCAAGCTCACTTTTACTTCGGTGACGGGTTGACGGGCGAGATTGCTCGGGGGACGAAAGGCGGTGGCGGCGAGTGCGGTGGGAGATGCCACAAACAAGTCCAGCATCGCGGTGAGGAGAAGTCCCAATCCGCAGGGCAACCCGAGGCGGGCGAATTGATGGCAGCGCGATCGCACAGTTTGAATCAGATTCATAAAGGTTCAACTCCGTGAAAAGGTTCCAAAACGAATTTATCATCTGCCACGGTTGCCATGCCCTGGCGGAAAGGAGGTGGAAAACCTCTCGGATCTGGCCACCAAAAAATCCCCGCTCGCAAGAGCGTTTATTACCACAATTAGCGAATTTTGTCAAGTTTTATGGAAAAAAAGTTGCCGCTCGCGGTTGTCCTAAGTTCCAGAATCCCCCAAAACCCGGATAAATTCTAAAGGCAATCCATCGCTATCGGCGATAAAGGCTACTTCATAAACGAGATCGCCGATAATTTGCTGGGTCGGTTCGAGCAATATCTTCAGGGGTTGCACCTCTGGATTGGACTGAGCCGCTTTGTCCAAACGCTGTTTCAAGTCATTTAACCAACTCGGCAAGTCGGGCGCAAGGAAGCTTAAGTCAAAGGATAGATGGTAATACCCGGTGTAGTGTTCGTCGTGGAAAGCATCCGGGGTGGGTTTCGGTTGGGGAATTTGAATTAACTCGATGCGTCCGTTTAATCCTTCCATCCAACAGGCGAGGGTAATCCCGGCGGTAAACCGTTCGCAGACGGTAAAGCCCAGTTGTTCGTAGAAGGCGATCGCGCGATGAATATTGGCAGTGCGGATTGAAGCGTGATGCATGGAATTAACAGCTTGAGGACAAATCGCGACTCATCTGGCGGCAATCATCACCGATTCAGGGGTCGATTGGGCGCTGACAATGGCCTTTTCCTATTCAAACAACCGGAAATAAGGATATCTAATCGGTACGCCGCGTTCCTTTTCCAATTCAAAATTAATCACCTCCCAGCAAGGCTCCTCTTTCGAGTCGGGGCTAAATTCCACCGGTAAACCGTAGAGTTTGAGCTTCGTGGAGGAGGCGGCGGCGGACTCGGGCTGACCCCGCCAGGGAGTGCTGCGCTCCAAATACGCACCGATCAGGCTTTTATAGCGTTGGGCAATAATGACGCGAGTTGCCCGGTAGCCTTGGGTGTAGAGGCGATCGAGTGCTTCGTGAATTTCAAAGCGGATCCCATCGGGATGGGTATGTTGTCGGTACCACTCGTTATTCCACTGACGCCAATGACGCCCGGACTGCAAATGAATCAGTTCGCGGGTGTTCGGGTTGGCTTCAAATGCACCATGTCGCTGACACAGATAGGTATCCGTGAGCGTCAGAGCCGGTATTGTCTGACGGCAATGGGGACACTGAATCTCGGGGCCGAATATGGGGTATTGCGAAGCTGAATTTATCATGGGCGGTCTCGATGCCAATATCCTTTTCTGCGCCAGTTGTGGTGGTTTTATTATAGCTAGACAGGTTCTACTCTAGCTGATTTTTTTGATTGATTTTTCTGTTCAAGGCAGCAAATCTCGTGAGTGATTTTAATCAACCCATGACAACTTCCACATCTTATTGGTCCGATCCAGACTTGTCCCGGGCGGCTTTCATCGCCCCTAATGCCACGGTTATCGGTGCGGTGGAGGTGGGTGCCGGTGCCAGTATTTGGTACGGTGCGGTGGTGCGCGGCGATGTGGAAAAAATTATCGTCGGGGCAAGTAGCAATATCCAAGATGGAGCCATTCTTCACGGGGATCCCGGCAAGTTGACGGTTTTAGAAGATTTCGTCACCGTGGGGCATCGGGCAGTGGTTCACGGCGCTTACATCGAACGCGGGAGCCTGATTGGCATTAGTGCCGTGGTGATGGATGGGGTGCGCGTGGGCAGCGGTAGCATTATCGGTGCCGGTGCGGTGGTGACTAAAGATGTGCCCCCTAATTCCCTGGTGGTGGGCATTCCCGGGAAGCGGGTGCGCGAGGTCCCCCCAGCGGAAGCCGCTGAATTGGTGGAACACGCGCGCCGCTATCAAAAGTTGGCCTTGGTTCACGCCGGCAAGGGCACGGATCTGGGATTTACCGCCCCTGCTTAAGCCGATCGAAAACTGAGGATTGGGCGCGGTTTATGGTCCTGTGGGGGTCATTTTACAAAAGTTGATGGTCGGGGACTGGATTTTCTGGCCAGTTCGTTGCACAATATAAGGAGAAATATGAAGATAAGTTAAAAATCTGAAGAAGGGGGTATCCAATATGGATCTAGATTTGCGCGTACTGATCGTGTTGCTGCCGATTATCGCCGCCGGAAGCTGGGCGCTTTACAATGTCGGCAAACTGGCGATCGCTCAAATTCAGAGCTTTTTGAATAAGGAAGCCTAGAGCCTAGTTCTATCTCCAAGGCTCTCTTAACCGACTGTTCCCGCTCTCCGGGGACAGTCGGTTTTTTGGTCATTCGTCATTAATCATTGGTCATTTGTTATTTGTTATTCCTCAATTCTTAATTTTCAATGCTCAATTTACCCGACGCTTCGTCTCAGGTAGGCCGTTGGAAACCAGGTCGCACAGCCTATAGCCCTCACGGGGGCACGCTTACGTCAAACGCAGGCTAATGTTCCACTCCTTAGCCACCACCCACTCCCAGACACCCAGTATCTCTTTATGTGCTATATTGATTTCTCTCTTCCAGGCCATGCCACCCTACCATAGCATTTTTCCTTATTTCGTTGTTCTAAAATCCTCTTAGAGATGCTTCCTAACCCCCTCAAAGCCGCAATTTCTCGGGTCTTTGAGGGGAATGAAGGGCACCAACTGTAACATCACTTATCAAAAGATGAAAAAATTTCTTTCTGGCCAACCCCCCGAGGTTTCGCCGCTTCTGAAAAACAACAAAGCCCCCTTCAAGAAAAGAAGGAGGCTTTGCTGAAAAATTAACCGGGCACCGAGCTATTTTCCCAGGAAGTCACCCTCCAAGTATCGTCGCCGCAGTCGCGTTTCA
>NZ_JAYFEQ010000402.1:0-334 GCF_055795085.1 Phormidium sp. CCY1219
TGGGCGCTTGGCAGACCACAGAATCTCGTTCAGTAATTCCGGTTTCTTTTTTAGGAATTGCTCCACAGGCTTATTTCTCTTTCTCTGATTACACTTCACGCAAGACAGAGTAAGGTTGCTAATTCGGTTACTCCCCCCTAACGAACGGCGAGATTCTAAGGACCGCTGAATTGAGAAGCCGCGATGATTGAGTTCGGCTGCCCAAATTCCTTTGTTTTCTTTGAGAATTGCTATCCCTGTTGTTTTACTTCCTGGGCCTAACTTGAGTCTGTATTCTGGTTTTTCTACCGACGAGTCCTCTTCTGTGTCTTTCAACATGATGGTGAAAGGGTAG
>NZ_JAYFEQ010000403.1:0-37466 GCF_055795085.1 Phormidium sp. CCY1219
TCCCCTGGCTCTCATCCCGACGCTCACCAAGCACGGGTAGAGCGCGGGGCTTCCCGCCGAGAAGCTAAAATCCGCCCAGGGAGTGGGTTGATGTCAGCTATCTATGTACTCGGGCAAAAATAATTGCAGTGGGTAGGGTGGGCAGATCCAGATGAGCGAGGTGCCAATAGCAACTGATTCAAGGAACTGCCCACCCTACAAACCTCAAAAATGGATGTGCAATTTATTTTGCATGAGTGCTTAGCTAGATTGTGCCCTCATACCGAAAAAACCGGGGGCATTTTTGAGTGACGGCAGCAAGCCCCTCAAACCCTCGATACGGGGGCGATCCCAGGAAAACGAAACACCCGCGTGCAATCTGTCAAGGCAGTTTTTTAAAGATTTTGTAAAGTAATTGATAAAACTGTGTGAAATTATGGGTAAACTGGGGGTCAAAGGAAAGTTGAGCAAGCCAGGAGCAGACACCGATGCTATTTTTGAGAGCAGAAGATTTAGAACTGCAAGGGATCCCTTGTCAAGAGACCGGGCAACTTGTATTGCACAATACACTTTTCACCGCCGCTCAATCTTTTTCGCCCAAGGGACGGCAAGCCGCCGTGCAGATGTGTCAAAAGTACCTGAAAGCCGATATTGTCTGCTTAATCGTGGAAAGTCCGGAAAAAATTACCCTGTGGCGCGAGAACAAAAACCACCAGTCAAAGGCTAACTCCCTGTGCCATAAAAGAGAACAAGCCACCACTGGCTCCAATCAGCGGCGGGCGTTCTCCGGACGGAGTAGATCGCGTCGCAAGAGCGCAACCGCCCTTCACGCTCAATAACACCTGCGGATATGGGAGCGACAACAGCGTTCTGACCCTTGCGTTCTGGTGGGGGCGGCGATCGCGCGTGGCGCTTGCTTTTTCAGGGTTGAGTCAAAAAATTGAGTAAAAAAAAGGGCGCTCGCAAAAGATTTGCAAAACGCCACTGAGCTGTTTTATGAAGGTGGGTTATTGTGAAAACATGGATAAAACGTAATCAGCTTCATTTACCGAGTGATTGGTGGATAGGTCAAAGATGAAGCCATCGGTTTGAGCGCAGACATCGATAAGTTTTGGGAATCGATCGCTTTTGTCAAAGGTTAAGAGTTGATAAAGGCGATCGCCGGTTTTAACCCGGGTACCCAGGGGAATTCTCCACTGAATCATTCCCCCCAAGAGAGCGTAATATTTCTGCACGCAGTCTTTGGGAGTAAATTCCACGGAGAAATCCTGAGTTTCCGGTAGAGGAAATCCCGGAATGTCTAGCATTCCTTTTTGAGATAAATAGTTTTTAATTCCTCGGACGCCTTTAGCCACAGACTCGGGATTCATTTGCATTCCCGCCCCGAGTTCCAGAGTCCAAGATTCCACATCAAAGGTAAAATTTTTACCCAATAAAGCCAATTGTTTTTCTAGAGCAAGCCAAGGTTTGAGAAATGCTTCATCAAAGGCATCGCCATCATACTCATTCATTAACAGGGCATAATCGAGCAAAAAGGATTTGGCACTGTCTTGTCTGGCATCAAAGCAATAAAGATAGTCTAAGCCTTGATTGGTGGAACTGTGACAATCGATGACATAGTTAGCATCGAGACAGAGAGATTGCAAGATATAGCGATAGCGATCCGTAAAGGGGACGCCGGCGGGAGATTTAATCTCATCTAGAAGCTGGTGAAAGCGCTGTTGGATGAGGGTGAGATAGTTGTGACGAATTTCTGGGGGGGAAAGATGAAGTTGAGATTTGGCAAAATCGGAGATTTCGTCGCCTTCTTGTTCTTTTTCGTAGTCCCAAAAGATGCGATTCCAGTCTTTGCCATCGTAGGCAGAATAACGACCGCTAGAGAAGTGGTGCGATCGCTGATTGGTAGCCAGGGGATTGCACACTGGCACCAACCAAATTTCCCCAGCAAGCTGACTAGGATCCAGTGTCATTAAAAATTCGATAAGCTGATGTATCGCGGCATTGCCAGAGATTTCCGAACCATGTAAGTTAGCTTGTAGGTAAGCTTTTTTGCCCGGATGTTGGCCGATAAATTTATAGAGTTGAATCGAGAGGCGATCGCCCGAGGCAAGTTGTTGGATGGGAATTTGAGAAACCGACGGAATCATGGACACTCAGAATGCGTAGGACAACGGGATAGAGATATTGTACTGAAAGCCGATCGCGACATCGCCATAGGCAGGGGGGCGCGGTCAGAATGGGAGTAGCACCCGGGGGCGATCGACAACAGCGGCACCCCGACGGTGGAGTGGATAGAGCCATCTTCCTCAGAGAGCCACTGGCACAAAGAGGGAGAGGGATTCTGGGGAGACACTTGCGAGGGATCCAAAAACCCTGATAGGGTTTTTTTGGAGAAATTTGTTTTTACTGAAAAACTATTTAGTTGCGAAGTTAAAAACGGTAAAACTCTTGTAAAATGGTCATCTTGCCTGTTCTACTTCCGACAAGCGGCATCAGTGGTCACTGTGATGTGGCGATCGCGGATGGTCGGGTACAGCAGTACAATGAGCAATTAGGAATGAGGGAGTCGAAGGACTCGTATCCGGAAGCGAGTGGTGTCTGATTTTCCCAGTTAGGGACAGGCCATCGTGTATCCGCGATCGGATGCGCCGAACTCTTTTTACGGAAAGGGAGGGTGTAACGATCTGGCCTTTAAGTAGGCAGCCATCGATCTGACCCGTAACAGCGGGTCTTGGAGGTGGCAAGCAAGTCTGACTCACTACATTGGTTGACCGAAATTTCCTGCGGCGTCCGAAAAGAAACAACGTGGACTTAAAACAGCTCTTCAAAACCCAAAATCCGATTATAGGTGTTGTTCATTTACTGCCCTTGCCGACATCAGCGCGGTGGGGGGGCAGCCTCAGCACCGTCATCGATCGAGCTGAGCGAGAAGCTACAGCCCTAGCATCTGGCGGGGTTGATGGCATTATTGTCGAAAATTTTTTTGACGCTCCGTTTACCAACGCTCAGGTAGACCCAGCGGTGGTCAGTGCCATGACCTTGATTGTAGATCGGCTAATGAACCTAGTCACCGTGCCGATCGGAATTAATGTTTTGCGAAATGACGCCCAAAGCGGTTTGGCGATCGCCTCTTGTGTGGGAGCCAAATTCATTCGCGTCAACGTACTCACTGGCGTAATGGCAACCGACCAAGGAGTAATCGAGGGACAAGCGCATCAACTGCTGCGCTATCGCCGAGAATTAGGCAGCGATGTCAAAATTTTCGCCGATGTGTTGGTCAAACACGCTCGTCCCTTGAGTGCCCCCAATCTCACCACTGCGGTGCAAGAAACCATCGAGCGCGGTTTAGCCGATGGGGTTATTCTCTCCGGGTGGGCCACCGGCTCTCCCCCCAGCTTGGAAGACCTAGAACTAGCCACGGCGGCGGCAAAGGGTACCCCAGTGTTCATCGGGAGTGGTGCCAATTGGGAGAATATTCCCACCCTCATGCAAGCGGCGAATGGGGTGATCGTCTGTAGCTCCCTGAAACGACACGGAAAGCTGGATCGACCCATCGATCCGATTCGGGTCAGTCAGTTTGTGGAGGCGACTCGTCGCTGTCTCAATCCCCAAACCCAAGCACAACCTTTGTCCTCCATTAAATTGCACTCCTAAAATGCTCGGAAGAAGCACAGGGGAGAGTGGTGAGGCAAAAAAAATTGAGAATTGAGAGTTGAGAATTGAGAAATTCTTAATTCTTAATTCTTAATTCTTAATTCGGGTCGGGGGACACGACCCTCTGCGTGGGAAGTCGGATGTGCCAAAATCAAAGGGTACTCGCTTTTCCAGTCACGTACTGGAGGGGCACGGAAAAGTTAGTCTCGGAGAGTTTGATGAGACGCCGACGTTCTATTCCCTGGATTTATCGCAGGTCGCGTTATATCATCGGCGCGATCGCCACAATTGGTATTTTGGAAACTGCATTTCTCACCGTCGCCGAGTTGAGCGGATCGGCAGCGGAGGTCTGTCCCACCAAGGGCTGCGAGCTGGTACTGGAAAGCCCCTATGCCACAGTTTTCGGCATACCACTCACCGTATTTGGGTTTTTAGCCTATACCAGCATGGCGGTTCTGGCAATTGCGCCCCTATTCATCGATTCAGAAAGCAAAAAACAGGTGCGCGCTAGGGCAGAAAACTTCACCTGGTTGCTGATGTTTGGAATCGCCACCGCAATGGTGGTGTTTAGCAGCCAGCTTACCTACCTGATGTTTTTTGAAATCAAAGCGCTGTGCCCCTACTGCATCGTCTCAGCAGTGTTATCGGTGCTTTTGTTTGTTTTAACCACGATCGGCAAAGATTGGGAAGATAAAGGCCAACTGTTCTTTACGGGAATTGCGATCGCAATGGTGACGCTGATCGCAGCCTTGGGCGTTTATGCCAACGTTAACGAACCGGTGGCCACCTCGGAAACCGTGGCAGGCAAAACCGTGGTACCCGGTCCGAGTGGAAGACCCACCCCGGGAATCGGGTGGAGTGTGAAAACCACCTCCGGAGAAGCAGAAATCGCCTTAGCAAAACACCTTACAGAAATAGACGCTAAAGTGTATGTAGCATACACCTGCCCGCACTGCCACGAACAGAAAGAACTATTTGGCAAGCAAGCGTTGGATATTCTCAACACCATTGAATGCCATCCCGAAGGCAAAAACGCTCAGCCACAACTGTGCCAACAAGCCAATATTACTGGCGTTCCCACTTGGGAGATAAATGGGCAGATGTACCCAGGAGTAAGATCGTTAGAAGAACTGGCTGACTTATCTGGCTATCAGGGGCCTCGTGACTTTCGATATTCACTGCCGTTGCGCTAGCGTGCAATTGACTGTCAGCCATCGGCGAGATTCCCAATCAGGTTTCAACTACCGATTGCATTGGGATATTCCGGAAATGAAGCGCGATCGCAACGGAGATTTAATTGCACTATAATTCTCTAGTCGATGAGCACCGAGCCAGTCAAACCCCCGCCAAAATGGTGGGCAATCTTTCAGCTTTTCTTTCGGCAAGGGCGCGGTTTGTTAGTAACCTGTTCCAGTGTTGCCGGTTTTGTGTTGCTAGTCCGCTTCTTGGGACTATTGCAGTCATTAGAGTGGGGCGCATATGACCAAATGTTTCGCTGGCGTCCCCAACAACCGATTGACGAATGCTGTCTGATTATCGGCATCGATGAATCAGACCTGAGAAAATTGCAAACTTGGCCGATACCCGATCGCGTGATGGCGGAATTAATCGAAACAGTCCATGCCCTCAACCCCCGGGCGATCGGGTTGGATTTATTTCGCGATTTGCCGGTACAACCCGGGCACGAGCAATTGAACCAGGTTTTTGCTAACACTCCCAATCTCATAGGGATTGAAAAACTCGCCGATCGCGAAAGCCTCGGGGTGCCACCGCCGACGGTGCTTGCCGAACGCAACGCTGTGGGCTTCAATAACGTGGCGATCGATTCCGACGGCAAGGTGCGTCGCAATCTAATTTACTGGCGCACTGAAAATGGCACGATTCACCGCAGCTTAGCCCTACAGTTGGCATTTCTCTATCTAGACGAGGAAGGCATTAAGCTCGAGACCCTGAAACATCATCCGGGCCATTTTAAATTAGGTCGCAGCATTTTTCGACCGTTTGAGTCTTACGATGGTGCCTACGTGCGCGCCGATGATGGGGGCTATCAACTCTTGACTAATTTTCGCTCGCCTGCGGAAAATCGGGAATCTCCGTCCGTGGGATTCCGCACGGTGTCGATGGCGGAGGTGTTGGAAGGAAAGGTGCCGCCAGCGTGGGTGCGCGATCGCGTGGTTCTGATAGGCTCGATCGCCCCGAGTTTGAAAGATTTTTTCTACATCCCTTACAGTGGTCGTTGGATCGAACCGCCTAAAAAAGTGTTTGGGGTGGAATTGCACGCTTTGTTTGTCAGCCAAATCCTCAATGCAGCGTTAGATGGACGCCCGCCGTCGATTCAAGTCTGGCCCGAGGCGATGGAATGGTTGTGGATTTTTCTCTGGTCTTGGGTGGGGGCAAGTCTGAGCTGGAATTGGCGATCGCCTTTGCGCTTTACCTTTTATCTACTGCTCTCCTGTGGCAGCCTAACCGGGTTTTGTTACCTTCTGTTCCTCCTGGGATGGTGGATTCCCCTGATCCCTCCGTTAATCACTCTCGGCGGATCGGCAGTGGGAATCACCGGGTATATCGCTTACCGAGAAGAAAAACTCAAACGGGCGTTTGCCGAATCGAAAGAGTTTTTACATCAAATCATTAATACAATTCCCGACCCAATTTTTGTGCAAGATAAAAACCACCGATGGGTAGTCCTCAATGAAGCATATTGTCAATTTATCGGCTACCCTTTAGAGTATTTACTCCACCAATCTGCGGCCAACCTTTTTCCCTCAGAAGAAGCAGAGATATTTTGGCAGCAAAACGAGCAGGTTTTTCAAACGGGTTTGCCTATCGAAAATGAAGAAAAATTTACGGATGCTCGCGGAATCACCCATTTCATTGCTACCAAACGGTCGTTACATAAAGATCCCGCTGGCAATGTGTTTTTAGTCGGTGCAATCCGCGATATCACCGAACGCAAGCGGATGGAAGAAGAACTGAAGCGCACGGCGGCGGAACTGGCGTCTTCTTATGAGGAGTTAAAACTGTCAGAAAATCGCTTGCGACATCAAGCTTATCACGATACGCTGACCGGTTTGCCGAATCGAACCCTTTTCTACGAACGTCTGCGTCAAGCGTTAGAATGGGCGGCAGTTAATCAGCAGCAAGTGGCGATTTTGTTTCTCGATTTAGATGGGTTTAAGACGATTAACGATACTCAAGGACATGAGTGCGGCGATCTCCTGCTGCAAGATGTCGCCAACCGACTGAGCGCTTGCTTGCGCGGTAGCGATACGGTGGCGCGTTTGGGAGGAGATGAGTTTACGGTGATTTTGCCGGCCATTCCGCGAAAACAAGATGCGCTCAGGGTGGCTCACAAAATTATGAGTACCTTGTCTGCGCCTTTTGTGTTGCACGAACGTGAAATCCACGTCACCACCAGTATCGGGATTAGCTTATATCCTTTAGATGGTGAGGATTTAGAGGGTTTGATTAATAAAGCAGACGCGGCGATGTATCGCGCAAAAGAAAGCGGTAAGAATCAAGTGAAATTTTCTTAAAGCCATCCCCGCGATCGCTCAGGTTTTTTCCGCCGCCATCATCGGCTCAACCCCGAGCACCCCGGGATAAGAGTTTCTCTTCTCCTGCTTGGGCGCTCGAATTGTTCAATCCCCGACATTGTAGAGGCGAGAATATTTTGCGAGGGGCTGTTTGTGCCGCCTGAACTGGCTTATGCTCCCATCCCAGCAGACAAGTTGCCTGGGGCTGTACGGATGGGTTCATAATCTGTAATATTAATTTAAAATAAAATTTTTACCACTCAGCCGAAACTCCGACGGCGAACAGATTGTCAGGGAAGCTTAAAATAATCTAAACTTTCGGAAGTCGTTTGTCGCACCATCGTTTTGCAAAAAAGGGGAGAGGAGGGTTGGGCGTAAAACCCTTGCCAGTCTTTGGATTTGCTCCATCGAAGGAAAAACGGCGTTCCTGGGTACTCCCCGTAGAAATACTGAAGAGTGGGGCAACCGTTGTCCCCTTGTCTGTCTCCTCAGTGGACAACTCCGTGATTCTACTGATAAACTAGAAACAGAGAGGGTAAATCTACTAGGAAGGTCGTTATGGGGTTATGGGTGCTATGGTTACTTTTCTTAAATCCACCACTACAGCAATGGCAATCGGTGTAGCCAGCCAACTCTTCTTTATTGGCAACGCCGCCGCCATACCTGAAACCAGTGTCATTCAAGATTTTCAATCGGATCGGCCAGCTTTCAGCTCGACGGTATTGATTTCCGAGCAGGAGGATCCGGTGGTGAATGGAGAGCCAGAACGCACGGATGGAGCGGGAAGTCGCTAATCCTTGTGCGGTGAAATAGTGTGGGCAATAGTTTTTCTGGAGAGATAGGTAATAAACCCCCAGCGGCTAGAAAAGAGCTGGGAAGGTTGCTTACGGGGAATCGGTTTCGATGGGTGTGGAGCGCACGGGGACTCGTTGCCAGGTGCGATCGCGAACCATCGTGTGAGTTTGCCAGGTGGGGTCTGGTTGCGGGTAGTCTTCGCGATAGTGACCGCCGCGACTTTCTTGCCGAAAAGCGGCACTGGTCAGGATTAACAACGCCACATTGAGTAAGTTGTGCATTTCGCCCCAACGTTGCAAGAGAGGGTTGGCGTCAGGGAGGGCAAACCGGATATTTTCACCGGGGATCGCATTAAACAAATAACGACTGAGGGGCAGAGCCGCAAATTCAGCGTGCCAGGTGTTAACGCGAGCGATCGCCTCTTCCAATGCCCGCTGACCCCGAACAATGCCGGCACTTTGCCAAACCAGGCGAGGGAGAGACTGCCGCAGCGCTTCAATTGTAGCGAGGGTATCCCGAGGCTTGTCCAGGGGGTAAGACACCCCAGGGGGGCTGACTTCTGATGGAGAGGGGCATAGGGAATCGCCAAAAACTTCCACATCAGCCAACTGAGCGCCAAACACGATACATTCAAGCAGAGAATTACTGGCGAGGCGATTTGCGCCATGTACCCCGGTATTCGCGGTTTCGCCCACAGCATATAAGCCCGGAATCGAAGTTCGACACTTGAGATCCGTTTGAATGCCGCCCATCCAATAATGGGCGGCGGGGGCCACTGGAATCGGTTGACGAAACAGATCGATACCCCAGTGCTGACAAACCTGAATAATATTGGGAAAGCGGTGACGGATTCGCTCTGGGGGAATAGGTTGTAAATCCAACCAAACGTGGGCATCCGCCGGATCGGCGGCGGTGCGCTTTAAGTGCATAAAAATCGAGCGACTCACCACATCTCTGGGGGCGAGTTCCCCGGCAGGATGATAGTCAAAGACAAAGCGTCGGCCCTGAGAATCCACTAAATGAGCGCCTTCGCCGCGAACTGCTTCGCTAATCAGAAAGCGGGGTGCGCCCGGTTTAGTCAGGGCAGTGGGATGAAACTGAAAGAATTCTAAATCGCGCAAAACCGCACCGGCGCGCCAAGCGATCGCCACCCCATCGCCGGTACTCACCGAGGGATTGGTGGTTTGGGCGAATACCTGACCCCCGCCGCCGGTTGCCAGCACCACCGCACCGGCGCGCACCCAGTGGAGCTGATTTTGATAAACCAAACTGACTCCCTGACAGCGTTGAGTCTCCGGATCGAGCCACAAATTCACGGCGAAGGCATTTTCAATCGCCTGGATATTTTTGCGATTCAAGACGCAGGAACTCAGAACGCTGACCACCGCCCTGCCGGTAGTATCGGCGGCGTGGAGAACGCGACGCTGAGAGTGAGCCGCTTCTAGGGTCAAGGCGAGCTTGCCATTTTCGCGGTCGAAAGTCACGCCTAAATTGATTAAATCTTCAACGCAGCCAGGGGCTTGTTCGGCGAGAAAGCGAACCGCCTCAATATCGCACAGACCTGCACCGGCGCGCAGGGTATCTTGGATATGCAGCAGGGGGGAATCGTCCGGGGCGATCGCCGCCGCCATCCCCCCCTGTGCCCAATCGCTCGCCGAAACCGGCAAACTGTCTTTGCTAATCAGACCCACGCGGTAGGATTGCGGAAGACAAAGTGCCGCATACAAGCCCGCCGCACCGGCACCCACCACCAACACGTCAAACGCGGTGGGTAAAGCAGCATTTGGCT
Source organism: Phormidium sp. CCY1219 (assembly GCF_055795085.1). Lineage (NCBI taxonomy): Bacteria > Bacillati > Cyanobacteriota > Cyanophyceae > Oscillatoriales > Oscillatoriaceae > Phormidium > Phormidium sp. CCY1219. Next base: position 9,754 of record NZ_JAYFEQ010000403.1, read on the forward strand.
CAGAATTCAAATCGGATGGATTGACCAATGAAAAATCGCCCCCTGTCGATCGCTCGAGCCTGGAGATAAGGCTCTTTTTATAACCTTAATTGACAAAGGGCGAAATTTACGATCCAACTTTAACCAAAGCAGTGTTGGCTTTAGTAGTAGCCGTTGTTAATCCGGTCGTCGCCTTCGACTAAAGCATCGCTCGGCGGCGTGACGGCGAAGCGATCGCGATTGGCTTGCAGCACCTCTTTCTGACGCTCGCTCAATCCGGGAATGTTAAAAACGTCGTCCACCTTTTCATAAGGGGCGTTTTCTACCACAATCCGAGCTAAGGTCGGGTACATTCCTCGATAATTGCGAAAAGCGCGAACGTTAGAATTATTCAAATCAATTTTCTTGCCGAATTCGGTGCCGAGCTTCTCGTTCACCTCATTGCGGTAAAGCACTTGAGCCGCCAACATGGGCGAAGTGACGCTGACATCACTAAAACTGCCAGCAATTGCCGGTTGGGACAGACCCAACCATCCGAGGCAGCCGATCGCCAAACCCAAGACTGCTATCAAGCGAACCAATCTTCTCATAACTGAATTCCTCTATGTCTCATAAACAGCCCTTATTTAGAGACTACCATTTCTGCTACAGATTTTCTTAATTATTGTACTTGGCGAGGCAGATTTCTGTTTTGCGCCCGCAACTAGGGGTTTTGCGCGTTAGAGCGTAAAAAGGCATCAAGGGTCTCAAACGAGCAGGCATAGGTAATGGTAGGTTTTTCATATCCCTTCAGATGCACGTTGTATTGCTCGAACAAACTGGGACGATCGCTGAATACACCGCTAGCGTATTGATAAGTGGATTCCCCGAGGGCGATGTCGAGACCGATTTCCTTCGTGGCGGATTCGAGACGGAAGGCGGAGTTGACCGTATCTCCGAGAGCGGTGTAGTCCGGGCGATCGCCACTGCCGGTATTGCCCACCATTGCATAGCCGGTATTCAACCCGGCACCGATTCGCAAGGGAAACGGTAGGGGATAGCGATCGTTGAGTTCCACCGTTGCCTCATGCAGGGAATTGAGCGCTTGAAAAATCCGCAGCACTTCTTCATTCGTCGCCTTCTCAGTGCTGTGGAACCAAACCGCCATTACCGCATCGCCGATGTATTTATCCACCCAGCTACCGCGATCGCGAATGATATTGCCCGCACGGCGGAACCAGGTGCCGATCACCTCCGAGAGGATTTTTTCATCTAGTTGCCGAGTCAACACGGTAAAGTTGCGGATATCCACCACCATCACCGAAATCAGCCGACGCACGTGCAAGGCGGCGGTGACGGTAAAATCCTGGGAGTCTAATTCTTCCGATTCATCTTCCGATGCCGGCGAGGGGGAGTAAAATTCCAGCTCGGTTTGACCAAAGGTTAGGCGATCGCCGTTATGTAAAATCACCGGGATGCTGACTCGTCTGCCATTGATAAACGAGCCATTGCGACTCCCTAAATCGATTAAGTAAAATTCTCCCCCATCCATGCATTGCAACATGGCATGGGTGCGGGAAATCCAGCGATCCGAGATCGCGAAATTATTATCTTCACTCCGGCCAATCGTCCAGCAATTACTCCCCACTAAAGGAAGATAGCGATTACCTGCTTCTGTTCGCAGCACGAGATGAGGAGTGGTTGGGAAATTTGCCACAGGCTTAGCACCAACGTTCTGGAGTTCTCAATCCCTCTAATTCTAAAAGTAGATGCTAGCGCTTTGTTTGGTCGGAGAAATTTCCCCGGGTAGAGGCGTCTTCCTCTAGAGGGAATGTTCCCCGTCAAGCTGCTAAGGCAGCCAACCAAAACAAGCCGTCTACCAAAATTGTACTCAATAATGCACCACTGAATCCCCAGGCGTGCAGTTTAGTGCAGCGTAAGGAGACAATCCCCATCCCCAGGAGCAACATGGCTAGAGCGATCGCCCAGGTGGCCCCCCAGGGGGTATGAACTCGGGCGATCGCGCTTTGCAAAATTGGCACGGCTAATTCGGGTTCTACCTGCATTAACTGACGCCAGTGGGGAATCAAATCCACCAGGTAAAAATACAAGTCGGTGACCGCCGTGCCAAACAGCGACCCGAGGTAAAACCAGCTTCCCACCTGCAGTTTTCTTCGCCACAAACACCACAGGGCCAGGGGCAGGGGCACAGCCTCTACGGGTAAGTGTAGCAAGGGTTCCCACCGCAACCACCCCCAATACACCGCCCCGGCGAACCAACTGCCGGTAAATCCGATTAACAAGTCTCCCCATACCCGGGTTCCGGGACGGGATAAGAGCATTTTTCCCAACCACAACCATCCGCCGGTCAGGGCGCAAGCCAACCAGGGCCACTGTCGCACCAAGGGGGCTTCAAAGAAGACCGGCACGGAAACTAAGAATGCGGCAGCGGCGAAAATCCACCCTCTCTGGCTGAGTTTGAAGGGTTTCAAACCCGGCCATTGACGGGCGATCGCTGACTTGAGCAGGGTAACGGGGCAGATGTATGCGGATCCAGTATTGTTTAACAAGTCTTTAATATTCTTAACTTAACTTCATCTTATTTAAGATATCACGGGAATAATCCCCTCGGGGGGGATATTTCCTCTCTAAATTTTACTTTATATCTATAGAATTTGAAAACGGTAGAATATCAGATGTACAATTTTCAATTAACACTTGCCGACGCCCGCAAGTCAAAATTCGCCATTTACAGAACAATAGACATCACGAGCCTCTCCTGGAATTTATCGAGTTCCGGTGAAACTCAACGTTAGTTTTTTGCACAGATACCCTAAGCAACAGCATGGCTTTATCACGCAAGCAGTTTTTTGCCTTCTTGGGCGTCGGCACCTTTGGTGCGCTACTCGCTTCCGCCGCCTCTAACGCGGTCAATCTCGCGCCGGCATGGTCTTCGACTCCCCAGCTTTTCCCCAGCAAGGGCATCGAACTGGCGCAAGCGGCGGAAAGCGCCCCGGAGTTGGTGAGCGGCGGACCGGAATCTTCCCTCAATCTCGGACAGGCGATCGTGTTGGGCATGGTTCAGGGATTAACCGAATTTATTCCGATCAGCAGCACGGCACATTTAAAAGTGGTTCCGGTACTCTTCGGGTGGGGAGATCCGGGAGTGTCCTTGAGTGCGGTGATTCAGTTGGGCAGCATCGCCGCCGTGGTTTGGTATTTCTGGGACGACTTGAGCGCCCTGACCAATGGAGCGTTGCGGGCGCTGGTGCGTCGGGAATACGACGATCGCGACTTTCGCATTGTCCTGGGCATTGCCTTAGGCACCATCCCGATTCTGGTGTTCGGAGCAATGGTCAAATATGCAGTTCCGGATTTTTATGACAAAATTCTGCGGAGTTTGGTCTCGATCGCCATTGTCTCGATCGTGATGGCGATTTTGCTCGCCGTGGCGGAACGCATCGGCACGCGCAAGCGCAATTTCAGCCAAGTGACCCTGCAAGATGGCCTCTGGATGGGGTGCGCTCAGGTGTTGGCGTTAATTCCGGGGGTCTCGCGATCGGGTTCGACGATTACCGCTGGTTTATTTATGGAATTAGAACGCCCCACAGCGGCCCGGTTTTCGTTTTTGCTTGGCATCCCGGCTATTACCCTAGCGGGCCTGGTGGAACTGCTCGATGTGGTGGAAGGCAATTTGGGCACCATCGGTCTGATTCCCCTGGTGGGGGGATTGATTTCCTCTACGATATTTTCTTATGCGGCGATCGCCTGGTTGATTCGGTTCTTGCAAACCCAAAGTACCTGGGTGTTTGTCTGGTATCGGTTGCTGTTTGGTGTGGGGATTTTGGTGGGGATTGCCTCTGGAGTGCTACCCCAAATCTAACGGAAGCTTTCCGATTCGGGTGGGGGGAAATCCCCGGAAGGGAAAACCCCAACCCACCCCCTTCCCCGATGAAGAAACGCGATCGCCACTCCCCCTCCCGGGGAAGGCAATCCGTTACATTTTTTAACAAAAACTCAGAAACTTGCCACCCAAAATTGCATCCGCACAAGTACGGAGGAGAAAATCTCGCCCTCGCGGCTAATTTTCTCCTCCGGCTTGCCCCCGCCGCGCGATCGCCCATTGCCGGGACGAGTTTATAATAATGGGAGCAACCCCCTCGACAGGATGACTTAATTATGCTATCGCTTCCGGGCTACCAAGTTCTCGCCAAAATCTACGAAAGTCCCAATACTTTAGTGTATCGGGGACGCCGAGAGCAGGATGGTCAACCGGTTATCCTAAAATTGCTGAATAAAGACTATCCGAGCGCCGAAGAACTCGCCAATCACCAACAAGAATACGAACTCACCCGCTCTTTAAATTTAACTGGTGTGGTACAAGCCTATAGCTTAGAAAAACAGAATAACACGCCAATTGCGATTTTAGAAGATTTTGGGGGAGAATCCTTAAAAATCTTGATGAATTCGCAAAAGTTTACCATTTTAGGCTTTCTCACGATTGCTATTAAAGTGGCAGAAACCCTAGGCGAACTGCACGCCAATCATGTGATTCACAAAGATATTAACCCGTCTAATATCGTTTTTAATCCCGCCACCGGGCAACTCAAACTGATTGATTTTAGTATTTCGAGCTTCCGCAAAGATGACAATCCCTCTGAGGATACACTTTCGGGTTTAGAAGGAACCTTGGCTTATATGTCCCCAGAGCAAACCGGGAGAACGAACAGAACCCTCGATCGCCGCTCGGATTTTTATTCCCTCGGGGTTACGTTTTACGAATTGCTCACCCATCAATTGCCATTTGAAACCACCGATCCAATGGAAATGGTGCATTGTCATCTGGCGATCGAGCCAGTCGCCCCCCACGAACGTCAGCGGGATATTTCAAAAGCCGTTTCCGATATCGCGATGAAGTTGCTGGCGAAAAATCCGGACGATCGCTATCAAAGTGCCTGGGGTTTAAAAGCCGATTTAGAAGAATGTCTCAGTCAAGTGCGATCGCAGGGTTATATTCAGGACTTTCCCCTGGGTAAGTTCGATATTTCCGACAAATTTCAAATTCCGGAAAAACTCTATGGCAGACAATCGGAAATCGAGAGTTTTTTGAATGCGTTTGACCGCATCTTGCAAGGACAAACAGAAATGATTTTGGTTGGCGGGTATTCTGGAATTGGGAAATCCGCCTTAGTCAGCGAGATTCATCGGAAACTGACGCGAAAGCGGGGATACTTTATTTCGGGGAAATTCGACCAATTTCAGCGCTATATTCCTTACAGTGCGATCGTGACTGCATTCTCGGAGTTAGTGGGTCAACTGCTGACCGAAAGCGAAGCCGAATTGGAAAAATGGCGGAAAAAACTGTTAGCCGCATTTGGCGCAAACGGGCAAATTATTATTGATGTGATTCCGGAAGTAGAACTGATTGTCGGATCGCAACCGCCGGTGCAAGAATTGGGACTGACCGAATCGCAGAATCGCTTTAATTTCGTGTTCCAAAACTTCATTCGCGTGTTTTGCGCGCCGGAACATCCATTAATCGTGTTTCTGGACGATTTGCAGTGGGCAGATTCGGCGACCCTGAAACTGATTAAACTGATGATGACCGACGAGCAAACGCGGTATTTATTTGCGATCGGGGCGTATCGAGATAACGAAGTATCCTCAACCCATCCGTTGATGATAACCCTGGACGAACTGAGAAAAGAAGGGGCAACCATCAATCAGATGACCTTAACGCCGTTAGGGAGAGAACAAGTGACGCAATTGCTCAGCGAGACGTTACATCGGGATGGGGAATCCGTGCAATCCTTGGCGGAACTGGTGGTGAGGAAAACCCAAGGAAATCCCTTTTTTGTCAATCAATTCCTGAAAACCCTTTATCAGGAAAATTTACTGGCGTTTAATCCAGAAGCTGGGGGGAATAATATTGGGGGATGGGAATGGGATATGGAGAAAATTCGGGCGGTTGGAATTACGGATAATGTGGTAGAATTAATGATTGGCAAATTAAGGAAATTGCCAGAAGCGACCCAGGAAGTGTTGCGCCTCGGTGCTTGTTTGGGGAATCAATTCGATTTAAACACCCTGTCGTTGATTTATAATAAAGAATCGTTTGGTACCTTTGCTGACCTGTCGCCGGCGATTAAAGAAGGGTTGATTTTGCCGATTGCGGAGGGAGAAGATGAAGCGATCGCGCCAGAATCTATCAATCCTTTGTTGATTTTGAATTACAAGTTTCTGCACGATCGCGTGCAACAAGCGGCGTATTCTCTGATTGAAGATGCCCAGAAAAAAGCAGTTCACTTGCAAATCGGGCGGATGTTGCTGACGAATACGCCGGCGCAATATTGGGCGGAACGGATTTTTGAGCTAGTGGATCATTTGAATGTGGGGCGATCGCTGATTTCAGAACCCGCAGAAAAACTCGAACTGGCATCTTTAAACTTAGAGGCGGCGAAAAAAGCCAAATATGCCACCGCTTATGTCGCCGCAAGGCAATATTTAATCGCCGGGATGGAAGGATTACCGGCGAATATTTGGGACAGGGATTACGAGGTAGCGATCGCCCTGCACAAAGAACGGGCTTTAGTGGAATACTTAACCGGGAACTTTGAAGGGTCAGAACGCTATATCTATCTGACCTTAGAACAAGCCAAAACCGTTTTAGAAAAAGCAGAAATCTACAACCTGTTGCTGGTTCAGTATGCCCTCAGCGGCGAATACGAGCAAGCGGTAAAAATCGGGAAAGAAGCCCTAGCGATGTTAGATATAGAATTGCCAGCAGAAGGGTTATCCGATGCGATCGCCACCGAATTTGCCGCCGCCAAAGCCAAATGGGCCGGGAAAGACATTGCCTCATTAATTGAGTCAGAGGAAATGACTCTGCCCGAGAAAAAAGTCGCCTTAAAACTACTCACTAATGTTGCGCCCCCCGCCTATCTGAGCGATCCGCAGTTATGGACCGCGATCGTCCTCAAAGGCGTAAACATTTCCCTCGATTATGGCAGCATCCCCGAATCTTGTCTTTCCTACACGAATTACGGACTGCTACTCAGTTCGGTATTTGGCGAATATAAATCCGCCTATGAGTTTGGGCTGCTGGCCCTCAACCTAATTGAAAAATGGGGCAACTACGAACTCAAAGCGAAAGCTTGTGCCGGCTTTGCCAATGCATTGAGTTACTGGTTCAATCATATCAAAGAAGCCAACCAACTGAACCGCGAAGGCTACCAAGCCGCCTTGGAATCCGGGGATTTAGAATATGCGGGATATCTGCTGCACAACCGGGCGCTCAATTCCTTCTTTCAAGGCGAAAACCTGGCGCAACTCAGTGAAGAAACCGCCCAAGCATTGCACTTCACTCAAAAAACCAAAAATCAGCTTTCCTCGGAAATTTGTGGGGGAGTGCAACTGCTGGTGGGGAACTTGCGGAAACTAACGCCAGACCCGTTAACCTTTCAGGTAGAAGAAATGGCGGAAAGCGAATATATCGAGCGATGTCAGAAGACGCAAAACTTTTACACCCTGTGCATCTATTTGATTCGGAAATTACAAATTCTCTATCTTTCTGGCTGTTTCACCGAAGCTTTTGAGTGCATCAGCGATATCGAGAAATACTTGCCCTTTATCACCGGCACTTTACCCGCCACCGAATATAATTTCTACCACTCCCTGCTGCTAACGGCACTTTATCCCGAAGCGTCAGGAGAGGAGAAAAAACACTATCTCCAGCAACTCGAAGCAAATCAACAGCAAATGAACCTTTGGGCGGAAAACTGCCCGTCTAATTTCGAGCATAAATATCGGTTAGTCAACGCGGAAATCGCGCGCATTGAGGGGCGCGAAGAAGCGGCGTTAGATGAGTACGATCGCGCCATTGACGCAGCGCGAGAAAACCAATTTATCCAAAACGAAGCCCTCGCCAACGAACTCGCCGGCAAATTCTGGCTGCAGCGCCAGAAACAAAAATACGCGCAAGTTCATTTACGGGAGGCGTACTACGGATACGAACGCTGGGGCGCAACCCGCAAAGTAGAACAACTAGAGGCACGTTATCCGCAATTCCTCACCAAAATTCCAGGCCCGAGTGGGGTAATCGATACCCGCACTACGGCAATTCGCACCACTACGGATAATGGGACAAACGTACTGGATATCGCCTCAGTAATGAAAGCGTCTCAAGCGATTTCTGGGGAAATTGTCTTGGATAAATTACTGGCCAACTTGATGAAAATTCTCATCGAAAATGCCGGGGCGCAAAAAGGCTTTTTGATTTTACCGGAAGAAGGAACCCTGCGAATTGCTGCTGAGGCATCGGTGGGGACAGAAGAGGTGGTGGTGGAGCAATATAATTCCGGGGTGGTAGAATGGCGATCGCTGCAGTCCCACGAATTGCCCGTGACCGCAATTAACTATGTGGAACGCACTCGCGCCGATGTGGTGTTAAGTGATGCCGCAAATGAGGGCCGATTTACTGCCGACCCTTATATTGCCGCCGAAAATGTTAAATCGGTGCTTTGTATGCCGATCGTCAATCAAGGCAAACCGATCGCCATTCTCTACCTAGAAAACAACCTCACCACTGGCGCATTTACTCCCGATCGCCTGGAAATTTTGCGCCTGCTGTCCTCCCAAGCAGCAATCTCCCTGGAAAATGCCTTGCTGTATAGTTCCGTGGAACAAAAAGTCCAAGAACGCACCCAAGAATTAAACGAGAAAAACCTCCGCCTGGAACAAACCCTGCACGAATTGCAACGCACTCAAGCGCAATTGGTGCAAAGCGAAAAAATGTCCGGTTTGGGTCAAATGGTGGCGGGGGTTGCTCACGAAATCAACAACCCGGTGAGTTTTATTTATGGCAATTTGACCCCCGCCTCGGAATACGTACAAGACTTGCTACATTTGATTGAAGTCTATCAGCAGGAATATCCCAATCCCACGCCATCAGTGTCAGAAACCCTGGAAGATATCGAGCTAGATTTCTTAATCGAAGATTTGCAAAAACTGCTCAATTCCATGAAAGGAGGGGCAGAACGCATCCGCAATATCGTACTGAGTCTGCGGAACTTCTCGCGACATGATGAAGCGGATATGAAACCAGTGGATATTCACCAGGGAATTGACAGTACGCTGATGATTTTGCAGCCGAAATTGCGCCAAGAAGGAGGACGCTACGAGATTGAAGTAACAAAAAACTATGGTAAACTGCCTCCAGTGACCTGTTATGCCTCTCAGCTCAATCAGGTGTTTCTCAATATCCTGAGTAATGCGATTTATGCCCTGCATGATTTTATGCGCCGGGAGGAGAATAACGAGCAAAACCTTCCTGCGTCACCCACCATTCGCATTCAAACGGAAACCACGAACGAGGGTTCGGTGAAAATCTCAATTGCCGATAATGGTCCGGGGATGAATCAGGAGGTGTTAAATAAGGTATTTGACCCGTTCTTTACTACGAAACCAGTCGGGTCTGGAACCGGTTTGGGGTTGTCTACTAGCTACCAAACGGTGGTAGACGCGCATGGGGGTCATCTGAGTTGTGTGTCGCAACCGGGTGAGGGGGCGGAATTTATTATCGAGATTCCGGTGAAGCCTCGGATGCACTCCGCCTAACTCCAACGAGTCTCGGTTTTCGCAACTATACCCACTGGTAGGGTGGGCAACTCGTTGCCCACCCTACACCTGATTTTTCTTGATTGCAATTCTTCCGGAGGCGATATTAAAATTTAACTGTTGTTATGCAATTTATTGTGGTGCAAATATTATGAGTTCTGCTGCTATCCGTCCTGCTGTTATTTCTCGCGTTTTACCCGGTTCGATTGCTGCCGAAATTGGTTTTGAACCTGGGGATGCTATTGTTTCTATAGACCAGCAAAAACCGCGCGATTTGATTGATTATAAATTTTTATGCGCCGATGAATTCATCGAAGTGGAAGTGCTCGATGCCCGAGGGAAAACCCACGTTATCGAAATCGAAAAAGACTACGATGAAGAGTTGGGGTTGGAATTTGAAAGCGCCTTATTCGATAATTTAATTCAGTGTAACAATCGCTGCCCGTTTTGCTTTATCGACCAAAAGCCGCCGGGAATGCGAAATACGCTTTATCTCAAGGATGATGATTATCGCTTGAGCTTTCTGTATGGGTCTTATTTGACTTTAACCAATCTGACGGAAAAAGAATGGAAGCGCATCGAACAAATGCGCTTGTCTCCGCTTTACGTTTCCGTTCATGCAACTGAAGCCGAGGTGCGGATTCGTCTGCTAAAAAATCCCCGGGCGGGACAAATTCTCGACCAGCTTCAGTGGTTCCAAGAAAGACGCTTGCAAATTCACGCCCAGGTGGTGGTTTGTCCCGGAATTAATGATGGAAAACATCTGGAACGAACTTTGTTAGATTTGGCCAAATTTGGCGGCGGCGAAGTTCCGGGAGTGACATCGGTGGCGGTGGTACCGGTGGGGTTGACGAAATTTCGTCCAGAAGCGGATGAATTGGTGCCTGTAACGCGGGAAAAAGCACGAGAAGTGATTTCGCAAGTGCAACAATTGCAACCCCAATTCCGCCGAGAATTGGGTTCGACGTTTGTCTGGTTGGCGGATGAATGGTTTTTAATGGCGGGTGAAGATTTGCCCGAGGCGTCGGAGTATGAAGATTATCCGCAACTGGGGAATGGTGTGGGTTCGATTCGACAGTTTTTAGAAGAATTTGAGGCGGCGGCGATGGATTTACCGTCGGTGGTTTCGCCCCCGCGTCGGTTGACTTGGGTGGTGGGAAATGCGGTGGAAAATGCCTTTCAACCGATTTTAGACCGGTTGAATGCGGTGGAAGGATTAACGGTGGAAATGATTCCGCTGTGTAGTGAATTTTGGGGTCAGACGATGAGCGTGACGGGAGTGCTGACGGGGGAAGATGTGCGGGGGGGATTGCGCGATCGCGATTTGGGCGATGGGGTTTTGTTGCCGGATGTCATGCTCAAATATGGCGAAACTCGGTTTCTCGATGATGTGACGGTGGATGACTTGGTTTGTGAATTCAAAACCCCGGTTTTGCCAGTCAGTGGAATTGATGGGTTGCTCGAGGGTTGTATCTCCCCGCTTCCTCAATTGGAAGTTCAGAATCTATCGGAAATTCCGGTGATGTAATCGAGAAGCAAGCGTGCTTATTAGGCTTCTGTGGGGAGGCGGAGCCTCGGGGGAGGCGTTCCCAGGCTGAGCCTGGGAACGAGTCAAACGAGTCAAAACGAGTCAAACGAGTCAAACGAGTCAAAGCGTGCTTATTAGGCTTGCCTTTCTGTGGGGAGGCGTTCCCAGGCTGAGCCTGGGAACGAGTCAAATGGCAGTAAAATATTGCCTACATTCGATAAATTTCTTCTGGATAGTCAGCGCCTTCTAGCATCAGTTTGGTGATGGCAGCATAGGCATCTATCCATGCTTGTTTGACTTCCGGAGTCCAGTCATCTTTTAAGATGGCTTCAAAGGCTTTTAATAAGGACTTGCCTACCATTGGATAATGTTGAGGTAATGCACCGTACTGCACGTGACGGGCACCAAGTCCTTTCAGGGGATTGGTGAGTTCGTTGGGTTTGCGGAGGTTGTTGACTACCAACACCAATGATTTAAACAGTTTGTTCTTTTGCTCTTCCATATTGGTGTTGGCAAATAAGGGCTGGGCTTCGGGATAGTCGCCAAAAAGGTACCCGTAAAATCGCGTGGCGAATTCATCGGCACGGGGCTTGATTTTCTCGAAGCTTTCCTCTAGTAATTCGACTTGTAAAGTCACGGTAGTTCTCCTGTACAATTGGGGGGCAAAGGGCGGACAATTTTGAAAGTTGATTGGGGAAATTGAGACCCCGATCGCGCAAAATGTCTGGGGAGATTCGCGCTAAATTGCTACCACAATTGCCCCGAAAGGTAATAAAACCAAGAATGCGATCGCCCAAGTCTTGGGAAAAGCGGCTAGGGTGGATAGAGGGAAGCAATCGGCGATCGCAATCCTTTGTTTTACCTTCAGCTATTTCTCATTTTAAACAACTTCAACCCGGGTTAACCTTCATCGCGCATTTCTTTTGTTTTTCTTTAGATTTGCCCCGATTCGCTGTGGATTGAAGGGGCGATCGGGCTTGGGAAATGGCGATTCGCGACCTTGAGGAGACAACCGGAAACCGTTTCCCCACAATGCAATGTTGAATTTGCTATGCAAGTGGCGTAGAGGGGGCTTATACAAAAAGTAATTCTCGGGTGGCGAATGCCCAGCCAAGGTTTTATGGGGCGAAAACTTCAGAAGCATCCCGGGGGAATTCATCATTGGGGCTTGCCCGATCGCGGCGATCGCTTCCCCCCGTTTTCGCTTGAAAGTTTCCCTCAAAACGAATCGTTTATGGGCGCGCAATTCTTCACCCTTACTGACTCACCCCTTCCTTTGTTCATCGCTTTTGCAAAAGTTTATCAACCGGAAAAATCGGCGGTTCCGGCAAAATTCCAGATTGAGATGTCAAGCTGTAACGAAAATTAACATTTCAAGCTATACTGAACCATAGCGAGAACGCGAGTCGATGGCTTGTGGGCACTGGCCCGAGGGAGACTGTGCTTCAGCAATGACTGCACCGAAAATCGGTATTTCTAAGTCATAAATGCGGGCATTGTCTGCTTGAGGTGACGCGAAAGATAGGCTTTTGCCAATGAGGAAAGCGCTATAATTCCTCATAATTAATGCTGAATTTTTACCGATAAATAAATTCACCCAATCGGGTGATGTCATTGAAGGGAGTGTAATGCTAAAGGGGGGAATTTGTTGGGAAAAAACGAACTCGGGGGCGAGTCAGCGTTGCGCGAGACAGGAAGAAGCTGAATGAAAGCAAATGATTATAACACAAAACTATAAAAAAAACCAGCTAACCAGCAGCCATTGAGCTGTAGACATGGCGCAAGGTGAATCTCAACCAAAGCTTGGTTGGCGAACGATTCAAACTTAATTTGACAAACGATTAACCACAATATTGCGAGTATTTGGAAAATGATGGACTCCTCTAAATCTTCTCAGAGCAGAATCGACACCGAAGATAAAGTCCCTGGCATAGAAGAAGACCAAAAACGCGATCGCGACAGATCGCCGCGCGATCGCGACAGAAAGCGAGGCTTAAAATCACCCAGAAGCAAGAAAGGGCGACGCTTTGGCTGGGCGCTGCTGGTGCTGCTATTACTCGCCGGGGGTGGGGGAGGCGCGTGGTATTGGTGGACCGTGCAAAACCAAGCCCCCGCCCAACCCCAGGCGCAGCAAAATAAACCGCGCGGAGTGCCGGTGAAACTCGCTCCCGTGGAACTGACCACCATCGAAGAAACCTCCCAATTTGTCGGCACCTTAGAAGCGCAACAGTCGGTGGTAGTGCGTCCGGAAATGGAAGGACGAGTCAGCGAGATTTACGTGCGGGCCGGGGATAGAGTCGCGATGGGAGAGGCGATCGCCCGCATCGATCCGAAACAAGTGCAAGCCAGAGTGCGCCAAGCCCAAGCCGCCAGAGAGCGCATCCAAGCGCGGTTGAGCGAATTGCAAGCCGGACCGCGCCCAGAAGAAATTGCCCGGGCGCGAGCGCGGTTAAATGCCGCCGAAGCCCAACTGGCCGAACTGCGGGCCGGCAACCGCCCGGAAGACATCGCCCAGGCGCAAGCGCGGTTAAATGCGGCCCGATCGCAACTGGCCGAACTGCGGGCCGGCAACCGCCCGGAAGACATTGCCCAGGCCCAAGCGCGGTTAAATGCCGCCGAATCGCGACTGGAAGGATTGCGATCGGGCAGCACCCAAGAGGAAATCGGCCAAGCGCGGGCGCAAATCGAAGATGCGCGGGCGCGGGTGGAATTAACCGAGGAACGGGTGGAGCGAAATCGGGTATTAGTCGAACAAGGGGCGATTTCGCGCGATCGCTTCGATGAAGTGGTCACGGATAATCGCAGGGCGAAAGCCGACCTGGAACGCGCCAAGGAACGCTTAGCGCAACTGCAAGAGAACCGACGGGAGCAAATCGAACAAACGGAAGCGCAAGTGGCAGAAGCAAGAGAAGCCTTGCAGTTGCAGCAAAGTGGGGCGCGTCCCGAAGAGATTGCCCGGGCCGAAGCGCAGGTAGCAGAAGCAAGAGAAGCCTTGCTGTTGCAGCAAAGTGGGGCGCGTCCCGAAGAGATTGCCCGGGCCGAGGCGCAAGTGGAAGAACGCCGGCAAGAATTGCGCGAATTGCAAAATGGCACCCGCCCGGAGGAAATCGCCCAGGCGGAAGCGCAACTGGCGGAGGCGATCGCCCAAGTGCGAGCCTTGGAAGTGGAATTGCAAGATACAAACGTGTTAGCTCCCTTTGACGGCATTATCGGCGATATACCGGTGAAATTGGGCGACTATGTGAAGGCGGGGGATAAAATCACCACCTTGACGCAGAACGACGAGCTGGAATTGCGGATGGAAATTCCCCTGGAGCGAGGGTCTGAGTTAAAACTGGGGTTGCCGGTGGAGATTTCTGACGCCGAAGGAGAAGCACTCACTCAGGGGCGGATTACCTTCGTCTCGCCCACGGTGAACCAAGACTCGCAAACGATTTTGGCGAAAGCCACGTTTCGGAATAATGGAGAATTGCGCGATCGCCAATTCGTGCGCGCCAAGGTGATTTGGAGCCAGCGCCCAAATGCGATCGTAGTGCCCACCACGGCGGTGATTTTCCAAGGGCAACAGCGATTTATTTTCGTGGCCCAAGGATCCGACCCGATGGTGGCGAAACGCAAATCCCTCGAACTGGGATTGATTAAAGGCGATCGCGCCGAAGTGGTCCAAGGTCTAGTTCCCGGCGATCGAATTGTGGTTTCTGGCATCCAAAAACTCGGCGATGGCGCACCCATTATGGCGATCGGGAATGAACCATCAAACCAAGAGAAACAAGAAGCATCCCCGGCAGAAGAAACGAACCAGGACGCAGGAGAAGAATAAACTGTGGATGAGAAAAAAGGCAATTTTTTTATAGTTAAACTAACATCTATCCGAGGTTTTTATGGATTTTCAAATATCAATTATCAACCGTTAAAGTTTCATCCTTAATTTTGCCATGTTTACTAACTTTTTTATTCGACGACCCGTCTTTGCATCTGTCTGTTCCATCCTGATTATTTTAGTGGGAATGGTGGGTTATACGCGGTTGCCCGTGCAGGAATTTCCCAGCATTGACCCGCCGGTGGTGAGCGTGACCACGGTGTATCCGGGGGCGAGTCCGGAGATTGTGGAAACCGAAGTTACCGAGATTTTAGAAGATGAAATCAGCGGAATTGAAGGGATTAAAACCCTTTCGTCGGAAAGTCGAGAAGGGGTCAGTTCGATTAGCGTTCAGTTTAACTTAAATCGGGATTTGGATTTAGCGGCGCAAGACGTGCGATCGCGGGTAGATCGCGCGGGGCGACAATTACCGGATAATGTAGACGCGCCGCAAGTGAGCAAGCGGGAAGGCGACGTTTCGCCGATTGTGTGGTTTGCCCTATTTGGAGAAAACTACACCTCCTTAGAACTCACCGACTACGCCGATCGCTATGTCATCGATTCCCTCGAAACCGTTTCCGGGGTCAGCAGTGTGTTTATCGGCGGGGAACGGCGCTATGCCATGCGTCTGTGGATCGATCCGGTGAGACTCGCCGCCCGCCGACTGACCATTCTCGACTTAGAACGGGCGCTGCAACAGGAAAACGTGGAAATTCCCAGCGGTCGAATTGAAGGCGATACCTCAGAATATTCCGTGCGGGTTTTGGGGAGACTACAGACGCCGACAGAGTATGAAGAATTGGTGATTCAGCGCAATCCCGACGGGACGCAAGTGCGTTTAAAAGATGTGGGGCGCGCCGAAATTGGGCCGGAAGACGATCGCTCCTTCGTGCGGTTTATCGGCAAACCGGCGATCGCCTTAGGAGTGGTGAAACTCTCCACCGCCAACACCATTGACGTGGCCCGAGGCGCAAAAGCCAAAATGGAAGAACTGGCGGACAATTTCCCGGAAGGAATGCGATATCAAGTCGCCTTTGACCGGTCCGAATTCGTGGAATTGGCGATCGATGAAGTGTGGCAGTCCTTATTTTTGGCCGTCTTGCTGGTGATTTTGGTCATCTTCGTTTTCCTGCGAGATTGGCGATCGACCCTCATCCCCGCCGTCACCATTCCCGTCTCCTTAGTCGGTGCATTTGCGGTGATGTTTTTCCTGGATTATTCTATCAATACCCTCACTTTATTTGCCCTGACTTTGGCCACCGGTTTGGTGGTGGATGACACCATCGTGGTGTTAGAAAATATCGTCCGCTATATCGAAGAAAAAAATATGAAACCGTACCACGCCGCCATGCGAGGCGTGGGTGAAGTGGTGTTTGCGGTTATTGCCACCACCGTGGTGTTAATTGCCGTGTTTCTACCCGTGGGATTTTCCACCGGCAATACCGGACGATTATTTACAGAATTTGCGATTACGCTTGCCGGTTCGGTGGTGATTTCTACTTTTGTGGCGCTGACTTTAGCGCCGCCATTGTCCGCCCGGGTGTTGCGCCATGACGGGCAGATGAAAAAAGGCATTTTTGCCGCGATCGAGTGGCTGTTCGATCGCACCGAACGTCTTTATCGCTGGTCTTTGTTGCGGTTGATGCCATTAAAAGCCGTTATCGTTCTGGTCTTTATCCTCTCTCTAGGATTGACCGGCGTTTTATTCACGCAAATCCCCAAAGGTTTTCTTCCCACTGATGACCGAGGCGGCATTTTTACCATTGTCCGCGCCCCGGAAGGTGTCACCCTGAACTACACCGATCGCGTGATGCGACAAGTAGAAGAAATCTACAGTCAAGTGCCGGAGGTAAAAAGTTATTTTACCATCGGGGCGTTTGGTCGCGGTGCCCCGGGACAGGTGAACCAAGGATTTGCCTTTGTCCGCCTTCAACCTTGGTCGGAACGAACCGAACCGGGACAATCTCAACAAGAGATTATTGGCAGTTTGTTCCCCAGATTTGCTCCCCTCACCGATGCCTTTGTTTTGCCGATTAATCCGCCGTCTTTACCCGGTTCGGGATTCAGCCAACCGCTGGAATTCGTCTTGCAAGGGACGGATTTAGAAAAGCTGGCTACTGTGTCGGAAGACTTGGCCAACCAAGCGCGACAATTGCCGCAATTAGCTAACGTGGATACGGATTTAAAACTGAACAAACCGGAGTTGACGATTAGGGTCGATCGCAAACAAGCCGCGAATTTAGGAATTTCGATTCGCGATATTTCGCGCACCTTGCAAATTCTGTTAGGCGGACAGGAAATTACCAATTTTAACCGAGGCAATCGCCGCTATGAAGTGGTGGTGCAAGCAGAGGACGAGTTCCGCGCTTCTCCTCAAGATATCGAGCAATTATACGTCCGCACGAATCAAGGGGAGGTGGTACCGTTGAGCAGTGTGGTGCAAATTGTGCCTTCTACAACTCCGCCGCAAATTAATCACTACAATCGCTTTCGTTCGGCCAAAATTTCCGGCTCTCCCGCGCCGGGAGTCCCCTTGGGAGAAGCTTTGGATGCGTTGCAGCAGTTAGCGGATGAAGTGGTGCCGCCAGATATGCGAACTGCCCTTGCCGGTCAGTCTTTGGAATATCAAGAGGCGGGTCAAGCTACGTTGTTTATTTTTGGTCTTGCCCTGGCGTTTATTTTCTTAGTGTTGGCGGCGCAGTTTGAAAGTTATCTCGATCCGCTGATTATTTTGTTGGCGGTTCCGCTGTCGTTGTTGGGGGCGTTTGCTGCACTGTTGTTGGCGGGGTTGGATTTGAATGTTTACAGTCAAATTGGGTTGATTATGTTGATTGGGTTGGCGACGAAAAACTCGATTTTGATTGTGGAATTTGCTAACCAACGTCGCGAAGAGGGAATGTCGATTACTAAGGCGGCACTGGAGGCGGGAACGGTTCGTTTTCGTCCGATTTTGATGACCGCATTTTCAACGATTTTTGGCTTGTTGCCTTTGGCATTTGCTACCGGTGCCGGTGCCGCATCTCGGGTGTCGATTGGAATGGCGGTGGTTGGTGGTATGTTTGTGTCTACGTTTTTGAGTTTGTATGTGGTGCCGGTGTTTTATGCGATCGCTATGAAGGCGCAATATCGTCTGATGCACAAAGGTCACGCGGAAATCGAAACGGACAATTCTGCACAAGTCGCACCGGAATCTTCGATGGCAAATGGCAATGGAATGTGGAAGGAATGGGAAGAATCCACAGCAAAACGCGATCGACCCTCGGAACAACCCTCCTCTCGAAGATAGTTGCATTCCCTCTATTTCCGAACCCCGTAAACGCAAAGTCCCCCAATTTGGGGGGCTTTTTTTAATTCTTTTGTTGCCGATTCTGGTGAATATGATATAATGAAAAATGCGCCTTGTAAAGGTTTTATTTTTACGAGCAAGCCCAGGTGGGGAAATTGAGACAATCGAGAACGAATCGATGTTTGCAATGTCACTTCTCAAGTCTCAATTTCCCCGGAAGAGTGAAAAAGTGCGATTAAGCTTTTTTCACTTGCCGATCGCGCCTGGAGCGATCGAGTCCTTTTTTAATCCAGTTAATGCACTCGCGTTTGGATTTGAAGATTTTAGGAGCCGCTAGATTTTTTAAGCTATCGGGCTTAAAATGGTCGTAGAAGTATTTACCTCCCATTTCGTACACAATAATCAAGTTATCGCGATAAGTGTAGCGCTGCTGAAACACTTCCATGCTGTCGAGTACATCGGAATATTCTTCTAGATGTTCTCGGGCGATTTCGATAATCCCATCAACGCTACTGGAATACATTCCTGCCGGATTTTCTGCTTTATGAAAGATGCCTTTATGTCCGAGTTCCGACAGCAGTTTGTAGGAATAGATTGACTCGCGATCGACTGTGCCAAAGAGATAAGGAATAATTAAATGGCCGAGGTAAGCAACGGATTTTTCGTACAGTAAGCGACTCATTTTCCTCTCTGGGTGGTGGTGGGCGTGGAACTGACTCAGGATAGTATTCGATTGGTTTACAGGGATTGTACCATCCTGAGTTTTCACCGGTGTGGTGGCGATCGCAACTCCGCCGCCTATGACCCAGACACCTTTTCCAGGGCGGCTTCAGCAGCGCGCTTTTCTGCCTCTTTTTTGCTGCTTCCCGTGCCTCTCCCGTACTCTTTGTCCGCCACGGTGACTTTTACGGTAAACTGGGGCGCATGATCTGGCCCGGTTTTGGCGATCGGTTCGTATTCGGGCTGCATCGGACCAAGATTCGCCTGCACCCACTCCTGAAATAGATTTTTGCAATCCACCAGCATGTCGGATTTCGTAGGCGAAATGGTATCGAGCAAACTGTCGGCTGCCGCACTAAATAAAGGCTGAATAAAATTGCGAACTGCTTCCATTCCCGCATCAAGAAAATATGCGCCGATTATCGCTTCAAACGTATTGCTGAGCAAGGATTCATTTTGGCGACCTTTATCTTTCACCGTTCCTTTACCCAACCGCATTTTTTTTCCCAGGTCTAGATACCGGGCAAAATCCGCTAACTGCGGTTCGTCCACTAATGCAGACCGCAATCGCGTTAGTTGCGATTCGCTCAAATCCGGATAACGATGATAGAGAAATTGACTGCTCAGAAAATTCAGCACCGAATCCCCTAAAAATTCCAACCGTTCGTTGTCTTCATCGGCGGTGGAATGTTCGTTGGTATAAGAGCGATGGGTGAGGGCAAGGGTCAGTAAAGCAGGATTGCGAAAGGGCGGAATTTGGGGAATTTCATCGACACTTTCGATAAAGTGGGATTCGTCCGCGTTCTTAATCAGTTCTTGGCTGACGCCACTGGGTTGAGCGAAGACGATAACTTGCTTTTTGCGGCTTTTTAACAGGTAAACTAACCCGGTAAAGTCTCCGTCTCCAGACACGATTATAAAGCGATCGGGCGAGTCATTGGCATAAACTTCGTCAGCACAATCTACTAATAATTTGTGGTCTACGCTATTTTTCGCCGAGTCCGAAACGTTTACTCGTTCAAATCCTACCTTTTCTAAATATTGGGCATGATTTTTGCTTTCGTATTTCCAGTTGGAGTAGGCTTTTTTGCTCGTCACTACACCGCGATCGCTGGCAAATTTAAGCAAAAAATCCGCTCGTTCTGGCGTGATTTTCACATTCTGACAGTCCCAATACAGCGCTACTTTCTCCTGGGCTGATTTTTTTGTCTTGGCTGAAGATTCCTGTTTTTTTCTAGGCATAATTTTTACTCGATTTGAGAAAATGGATTGTCTCACCCATCCTCTAGCACCGTAATGATTTGGCATATTTCCCCAATCGGCAGAAACCGAGGCACCAAACCAGTTGACTACCCAAACATTCAGGCTGAATTTGCATTGTAATCGCACATTTAATGAAAGCTAGGACATCGGTTGCAAATTCCTGCAATCCGGAGTAAATGTGCAACTACAGCGCACATCCAACGCCTATCGGGCGCGTTGGGATGGGGTTGTATTTGGATGCTCTATCCATAGCACAGTTTTGCAAAATTGTCAAGTTTTTGATTCAAAATCACACCTCGACCCCGATTTCCCCCGGGTTCAATTCATTCCGTACAGATGAGCGATCGCCAAACAAAAACCCCGTTAAAATTAGAGTACCATTTGCAGATAAACCAATAGCCATGAGCCTTGCAACTCCTCTTCACAATCAAATCTCGATGGGTACCGAACCCCCCAAATGGAAACCCGCCACTTGGGACGATTCCCTCGCTTATCGAGACGATCCGACTCTGGAGAGAGTCCGTGTATTTTTTAATCGCGGGTATCTTTTTGTTGACATGGGGAATCAAGGAATCAACCACGCTAACGTAACTCGTTTGTTCGCCATGTTATTTTTTATCTGGTTCAGTCGCTTTCGAGACCTCAATGTTAGCGATTTGGGAGGTTGCGTATTGGAAAAACCGGAAAAGCAAGGAGCATCGCCGAATTTGGTGCTATATATCGGAGAAAATATTCCGCAGTGGAAAGAAGGCGAACCGCGTCGGATTGACTTGAGTCGGTGACGAGTTCCGGATTTTGTGGCTGAAATTGCCGATACCACATTGGCAACGGATATGGATGAAAAAAACATCTTTATGCCGAGTTATAAATTCCCGAATATTGGGTTATCGATATTCGAGCAAAGCGAGTTTTTTGCTTTCGGTTTTACGAGGATAAAAACTACAAGCAAGTGTTTTTATCCGAGGCTTTACAAGGATTGTCCGTGTCGCTTTTAGAGCAAACATTGGAACGCTTGAATGAGGAAACGAATATTAAAGTAGCGAATTGGTTTTCCCAGGCGATCGCCCAGAGTGGCAAGTCCGAGGAGTAGGGTGCAGGTGGGCAATGCCCACCGTACAATGCTCATTTATGGCAACCAAAAATCGGGGAAGACATTCTCTCCAAACTGACGCAAGGTTTGGTTGAGCGATCGCGCCAATTGGATGTGGGGTTCGTCGGGTTCCACGGGAATAATATTTGCCCGCTTGCCCATTCCGAAGCGATCGATAACCAGATTTGCCGCTTCTAACCCAGTAACATAGGCTTTTTCCTGAGACCAAGAACCGTGACGGGTGATAATCCAATCCCCACTCATAAACAGATTATCAACGCTAGTATTGCCCCGCAACATATACTGATAGCTACCCGGGAAAAAATGCGTCACCGCTTGCTTCAGACGAATTACGCTGCTGTCGATAATTTTAGCATCGCGAAAACCGGGTACGCAGGTGGCTAAATCCCCCTGCACTTTTTGCAAGATTTCCGCATCGCTTAAGGGGAAAAGCTGATTGGCATGATAAAAATCTGCTTCCACCACAGTTTCGGGTAAATCGCGATAATCATCATGCAACGCATTCAAATCGAAAAAAGTCCAGCCCGTGGTGCGATCGAAGCCAAAGCAGGCATTAGACGCCCGGGGAATATTCACTTGGCGATCGAACCACAAGCGAGTCGCCACCACATCGATCGCGTTTAAATTCATAACATTTTGAAATTCCCGGCGACCCTGCAAACTCTCACTGCCCGAGACAATTTTCTTCATCCCCGTAATTCCCACGGAGAAGATAACCGCATCTGCCTCAAACACTTCATCCCCACAAACCACAGCAGTAGCTTTCCCGGTTTTTTCGTCTATTTTTACATCCGTCACCCGCCGCTGAGTGAAGATTTTACCCCCTGCTTTTTCGATAGTTTGACACCAGGGATTAAAAATATTTTCCCCCACAGTGCCGCGACACCAGACCACATCAAAATTCGGCTGATGAGCCAAAATAAAATAATAAAGCATTCCCAAAGCTGCCGCCGCCGAGCATTGTTCCCCCGGGGCAAATAACCCCACCAATAACATCGGTTCAAAAGACTGACGATAAAGGCGGGCCGAAACCCCGAATTGTTTGAACAATTCCCGGGCCGTCACTTTATCGTAACGCTGCCATGCGGCATCGGAATTATCAAAATCTACCACAGCATAAAGCAACGGTAATGCCGAGAGTCGGTCAATCAACGGCAAGCGGAAAAACAACGGATAAATAAACGTACCCAACGGCATCGGGAGGCGCGGTTCATCCTGAAAAATTGGCGATTCCACTTCTAATCCAGCGGGGGAATATTGAGCCGATCGCGTCCAAGGCGTAAAGGGATTTAACCCCAATTCATCCACCAAAGAAAAGATATTAAAATACGGATACCAAAACCCGTGAATTCCCGCTTCCACCGATCGCCCTCCCGGGGTTTTCCAACCGGCAACCAAACCGCCGGGAGAATCCCCAGCTTCTAACAAGGTGACATCGTATCCTTGTTTCGCCAAGTGATAGGTTGCGCCTAACCCCGCCCAACCGGCACCAACGACGACAACTTTTGGTTTGTGTGATTCCGTTGACATGGCGTACCTCTAGACTCTGATTTTAGGATGCCATGATTTGGGCGCAGAACTCCCTCGATTTCATTCCCTTCTGAATTTTATTAAGTTTTATTAAATTGACTGGAGTCTCCATCTGACTGGAGAGTTTATCCTAAACCCATAAGCCATCTGGCAGATGTATTTGAAAAGGAAATCATAATGGAAAGCGTCAATCTCAGACTGAAAGGGATGGGCTGTGCCTCCTGTGCCACCCGCATCGAACAAGCTATCTACGAGGTAAATGGCGTCAGGGAATGTAACGTCAACTTTGGCGCGGAACAAGCTGCCGTTAAATATAACCCGCGCCAAACCACTCTCGAAGACATTCAGCAAGCAGTATCGGCGGCGGGATATACCGCTCAACCCTTAGAAGCATTGGGAATGGGTGAAGATGATGCAGAAAAAAAAGCCCGAGAAGCGGAAGAAACGAAACTGAGAAACAAAGTCATCGTGGGCGGCATTATTAGCGCAATTTTAGTAATTGGTTCCCTACCCATGATGACGGGATTAGATATCCCTTGGATTCCCATGTGGGCGCATAATGCCTGGTTCCAATTCATCCTCACCACCCCGGTGTTATTTTGGTGCGGCAAGTCCTTTTTTGTCGGCGCGTGGAAAGCCTTTAAAGGTCATTCATCGAATATGAATACGTTGGTTGCCCTGGGAACGGGGTCGGCTTATTTTTATTCCCTATTCATCACTCTATTCCCGGTATTTTTGATATCCCAGGGTTTAAAACCCGAGGTTTACTACGAACCGGCAGCAGTAATTGTCACGTTAATTTTGTTGGGGCGGTTGTTGGAAACGCGCGCCAAAGGAGAAACCTCAGAAGCCATTAGAAAACTGATGGGCTTGCAAGCGAGAACCGCCCGGGTAATTCGTCAGGGAAAAGAAGCGGATATCCCGATTCAAGAGGTAGAAGTGGGGGATATTATTGTGGTGCGCCCGGGGGAGAAAATTCCCGTTGATGGCGAAGTGATTGAAGGCAGTTCGGCAATTGATGAATCGATGGTGACTGGAGAACCAGTGCCGGTGACAAAGCAATCGGGAGATGAAGTGATTGGGGCAACAATTAATAAAACTGGCAGTTTTAAATTCCGCGCCTCTCGAGTGGGGAAAGATACGATGCTAGCCCAAATTGTGAAATTAGTCCAAGAAGCGCAAGGCAGTAAAGCCCCAATTCAGCGGTTGGCGGATCTCGTTACCGGGGTTTTCGTGCCAGTGGTGATTGCGATCGCGATCGCCACCTTTGTGATTTGGTTCGACTTCACAGGTAACGTCACCCTCGCCATTATTACCACCGTAGGCGTGTTAATTATTGCCTGTCCTTGCGCCCTAGGTTTGGCTACCCCAACTTCAATTATGGTCGGTACCGGCAAAGGCGCGGAAAATGGCGTTTTAATTAAAGGTGCGGAGAGTTTGGAATTAGCCCATAAAATTAACTCTATCGTGTTAGATAAAACCGGAACCCTCACCCAAGGAAAACCCACAGTAACCGATTACCTCACCTTGGGCGGAACCGCCCACGATAACGAGATAAAATTGTTGCGATTAGCCGCTGGAGTGGAAAACAATTCCGAACATCCTTTGGCAGAAGCAATTGTGGAATATGCCAAGGCACAAGGAGTGGAAACGCCATTTCCCGAAATTACGGATTTTGAAGCGATTTCCGGGAAGGGCGTGCAAGCCAAAATTAGCGATCGCTGGGTACAAATTGGCACCGGGCGCTGGATGCAGGAATTGGGAATTGATATTCAATCTTTACAGTCTTATCGGGAAACGTGGGAAGCGGCGGCAAAAACCACCGCCTGGATTGCCGTAGATGGCGAAATTGAAGGATTATTTGGCATTGCCGATGCATTAAAACCTTCTTCTGCTAGCGCCGTGAAATCCCTACAAAAGATGGGATTAGAAGTGGTAATGCTCACCGGAGACAATCAGAAAACTGCCGAAGCGATCGCCCGGGAAGTAGGCATTACTCGGGTGTTTGCTGAAGTGCGCCCAGACCAAAAATCGGAGCGCGTTAAAGCATTGCAATCCGAAGGCAAAGTGGTGGCAATGGTGGGGGATGGAATTAACGATGCACCGGCATTGGCACAAGCTGACGTGGGAATTTCCATCGGTACCGGCACGGATGTGGCGATCGCCGCCAGCGATATTACTTTAATTTCTGGCGATTTGCAAAACATTGTCACCGCCATTCAACTCAGTCACGCCACGATTAAAAACATTCGCCAAAATCTATTTTTTGCGTTTGTTTACAACACCGCAGGCATCCCGATCGCCGCTGGTATTCTCTATCCCTTTACCGGATGGTTGCTCAATCCCGTTTTAGCCGGGGCAGCAATGGCTCTGAGTTCGGTTTCCGTGGTGACAAATGCCCTGCGCTTACGCAAGTTTCAAGCCAAATTACAGGGCTACAGCTAATTCGCACTTATGCAAAAAAAAACAATCGGGTTTTAACTCGTTGTAAAGCGTTAACTCGTTCCCTGACTAAAGCCTGAAAACGAGTCAATAGACATTGGCAAATTATCTGCCCGTTAAATCGCAGTTAGCAGCATGAAAAAAAGAGGTAAAAAATGAAAAAACAGGCTAAAAATAGCTGTATTTATAGTATAATTATGGCAGCATTTTTACTGAGCGCTGCTCCGGTTTCCGCCAAAGCCCAACTGCCAGCAGAGGCAACAACAACCGAAAGTCACTTTCGCGCGATCGAGCAACCCTTGGCCCTGAAAATTGGGGTCACGGCGGGCGGCGTGGCGTTAATTGGCTTAGAATTGTGGTGGTTTTTGTTCAGTAAAAATCCAGCACAAAAAGCCACCGCGCCAGGAAAACCTAAAGAGGAATAATCAAGTCGTGTTTGCGACAAAAGCGTAATCAAGCGAGGGATTTTCTCGCCCATAAAAACCCCAGAAAACACGTGGAGGGTAGCGCGCGATCGCAGAACCATCGAACGAGAGCGCGCCACCCCAAATCAAACCAACAGTAATAAGCTACTCGCAACTCCGTGGCTTTTGCCCCGATTCCCCCGGTGAAATATGTCGCTCCCAATACTCCCACTACAGCAACACCCGATAATAGCAGGGGACGGGACTGTTGATGAATCCAAGATGTCAGATGTTTGAGCATAATAAAACCTCAACGTCAATTTTTTGCTTGTACTTGGGACTGTCGTTCTAATTTTAACTTTCCAGTTAAGTGGAGCATCAAGGGGAAACCCTGGTTTCATCGTAGATGTCCCCCACGCCACTTGGGTAAAGAGCGATATTTATTATGTTGTCAAGCGCCGATGAAATGAGGATGAAATTTTATCTCCTCCGCCGCCGCCGAAAAAAATTTTCCAAATCCCGAGAGATTTCATCCCGATTTCATATTGTTGGGGAATAATGGCTAAACAGCAATCCACGGATAGAGGGAGGAATAAAACTGGCAAAATCGGTTCAAACCGTATTTTGGGTTTAGCAGTCACCGGATGGATGAGGGGGTTGCCAACAGGGAAGCAGTCTTCTAGAGGGGCTAAACAATGAACGATGGTCAATACTTTCGCCGAAAAATATCACTGAAAAACCGTTTTAAATGCCACTGAGTTAGAGTCGGAGAAAACACAACAATGAGTCAGCAAAGTAAGGGATTGACCCGACGGAATTTCTTGCGCTTTACCGCCGGAATGGGCATGGCGATCGGTGTAGATAGTCTATTGCGAAGCTATCCCCGAAGCCTCGCCGCTACCAGTCAAGCAGAAGACGGATCGGAGTATGCCGAGTTAATTGACCTGCACATTCGCGAAATGCCATTCGCGATCGCCGGAGAAACGGGCAGTGCGATCGCCGTTAACGACTCGATTCCTGGCCCTTTACTGCGCTTGCGTGAAGGACAAACTGCCACAATTCAAGTCACCAATCACCTCCAGGAAGATACCTCCATTCACTGGCATGGAATTATTCTTCCCTTTCAAATGGATGGCGTGCCCGGGCTTAGTTTTGCGGGCATCAAACCCGGAGAAACCTTCACCTATCGCTTTCCGGTGGAACAAAGTGGCACCTATTGGTATCACAGCCACAGTGGACTCCAAGAACAACGAGGTCACTTCGGAGCATTAATTATCGACCCGAAAGAACCCGACCCCTTTGAGTATCAAAAAGACCATGTAGTGCTGCTGTCCGACTGGACATTTGAAGATCCCCATCAAGTGCTCGCTAACTTGAAAAAAATGGGTCATTACTACAATTATCAACAGCGAACAGTGGGCACCCTCTTTGAGGACTTGCCCTGGAAGCGAATGCGAATGGATCCGACAGATATTGCTGATGTCACCGGTGCCACCTACAGCTATCTAATGAATGGAATGACATCGGAATCCAATTGGACTGGACTCTTCCAACCGGGGGAAAAAGTGCGACTGCGGTTCATTAATGCTTCCGCAATGACCTTCTTTGACGTTCGCATCCCTGGACTGAAAATGACAGTGGTTCAAGCCGACGGGCAGAACGTGCAACCCGTGCCCGTGGATGAATTCCGCATCGCTGTTGCCGAGACTTACGATGTCATTGTAGAACCGAAAGCAGATACCGCCTATACAATTTTTGCCGAGACAATGGATCGCAGTGGCTACGTGCGGGGAACCCTTGCACCGCAACCGGGGATGAGCGCGCCCATTCCCGAACGCAGAACTCGCCCGCTTCGGACTATGGCGGATATGGGTCACGCTCACTCTATGTCCCACAGCGAGGAAGGACATTCGCAACATAGTATGTCTCACAGCGAGGAGGCACATTCGCAACATAGTATGTCTCACGGCAATGAGGCACATTCGCAACATGGTATG
>NZ_JAYFEQ010000404.1:0-818 GCF_055795085.1 Phormidium sp. CCY1219
CATGGAATACCATCAATTGGGCAAAAGTCCATCGACGGGTATTTAAGCTGCAAAAATCAATTTACAAAGCTGAACGGGTCTGGACAGTCCAAGAAAGCAAGGCATCTTCAAAGACTCCTGAGTAAGTCCTATTACGCGAAGCTCTTGGCAGTAAGGAAAATAACCCAAGACAATCAGGGCAAAAGAACAGCCGGAGTAGACGGAGTAAAATCCCTCTGGCCAACACAACGACTGGAATTAGCCCAAAAACTTGGGAGTAACTCCAAAGCCCGCGCCTTACGCAGAGTATGGATTCCAAAGCCAGGGCGCGATGAAAAGCGTCCTTTAGGGATTCCGACGATAAAGGATAGAGCTGAGCAAGCCCTGGTAAAACTGGCACTAGAACCGCAATGGGAAGCTCGGTTTGAAGCAGACTCATATGGGTTCAGGCCAGGAAGGTCAGCACATGACGCAATTGACGCCATATTCAAAAAGGTTCATAAGAAACCTAACTGGGTATTAGATGCAGATATTGCAAAATGCTTCGACCGAATCAACCATGATTACCTACTGTCCAAACTAGATTGTCCATCCGTGATTAAACGGAAAATCAAACAATGGCTTAAAGCCGGAGTTTTGGATAATGGCGTATTCGAGGTAACAGAGGCTGGAACTCCACAAGGTGGATTCATTAGCCCACTCCTGGCCAATATTGCCTTACACGGAATGATAAATTCGGTTGTAAATGCTTTTCCTCAAAGGAAGAACATTAACGGAAAGCGAGACGTTAATTATCGTCCGAAAATCATCCGATATGCCGATGACTTTGTGGTACTTTC